>JAUJLY010000111.1:4623-8180 GCA_030447145.1 Thermomicrobiales bacterium | reverse complement strand
ATCCGGTCGAATCCTTTTCGGGATGGATCAAGACGGGGATGAACGCCAGCAACTCTGGGCCATCAACGCATTAGGTGATGCGCCGCAGCGGTTGACCCACGCAGATTCTTCCATTCACGAACCGGGCATGCTTACGAAGGGAGGAGATGCGGTACTCTACCGTTCCAACGCGCGGGACGAGAGTACGTTTGACGTCGTTGCCGTCACTCTGGACGGTCGCGAGTCCAAAACTTGGCTCAAGAACGGTGGACAGGTCACTCCAGTGGATATGCACCACGAAGGGGACCGTGCTCTCGTCATCCGGAGCAATGGCAACATGGACGCAGACCTGTTGCTTGTTACAGACAGTGGCGAGACCACCAATCTGACACCCCACAGCGATGAGCAATGGATGTATGGAGCCGCATTTGACATGGATGGCACCGGTGTGTGGATGCTGTCCAATCTTGACCGCGAGTTTGTGGCGTTAATGCATCAGGACATTGAGAGTGGGGAAAGGCGCATCGTCTATCAAGAGGACTGGGATGTCGAGTTTTTCGAGATATCCCCAGATGGGCAGCATATCGTGCTCTCTGTCAATGATGGTGGTGTGTCCAGGCCAATGGTTTTCTCAACGAGCGGTGAACTGAGGCAGATAGCTATCGATGCGCCGGAGGGCGTGATCGATCAATTCAGTTGGTCACCGGATTCCAGCCAAATCGTGTTTGGAGTCTCTACGGTAGACCATCCCTCGGTACTCATGATTTCGGAGCTGAACGGGTCGACAAAGGTCATCGCAGGCGAAGCCGGAAAAGATTCTTTGAAGACGTTTACGCCTGAGACGATCACCTACCCAACGTGGGATGAACGCAAGATCCCGGGATACCTTCTTAAACCGGAAGGCGATGGACCATTTCCGGTTCTGGTGGAAATCCATGGAGGGCCGGAAAGCCAAAGACGTCTCAACTACGCGTCGAGTGGATCGGTGCTCCAATATCTCACATCTCTTGGTATGGCAGTGCTTTCCCTCAATGTACGTGGCAGCACAGGGTATGGCAAAGAATATTGCCACCTGGATGATAAGGACAAACGACTCGACTCGGTCAAGGACGTGGAGTACGCAGTCAAGTGGTTGCACGATCAAGATGACGTGATTAATGACAAGATCGCGGTCTACGGGGTCAGCTATGGCGGATACATGACCCTGGCGTCACTCGTCTTTTACCCCAATCTCTGGGCGGCAGGCGTGGAGATGGTTGGCATGGCGAACCTAGTCTCGTTTCTCGAGCGAACTGGACCTTGGCGACGAAAGGTGCGTGAAGCGGAGTACGGTGAGCTGGAGAATGATCGCGAAATGCTGGAGCGTGTTTCACCGCTAAACCACATCGAGAACATCAGAGTGCCGCTGATGGTCTTCCACGGTAAGCACGATCCGCGCGTGCCACTGTTTGAGTCGGAGCAAATCGCGGAAGCTGTTAGGACGCGTGGCCAGGAAGTCCTCCTCCGCGTGTATGACGATGAGGGACATTCATTTTCGAAGCGTCCGAATGTGCTTGATGCCTTCGCACTTATTGGTTCTTTCCTAACGAAGCACCTTCAACCTGTTCGGGCAGACTAGAGATTAACAAGATAGAAAATGCCCGGCCGGTGACTCCAATCACCACACGGGCATCTTCGCTGTCTGCCGGCCTAATCCGATAAGAAGATAAGAATTGGAGACTGTACGTAACCTCCGATTCTATTCACTTGTAGCGCCCACCCTACTTCCGCATCGTCGGATCCAGAGTATCGCGCATGCCATCGCCGAGAAGATTGAACGCAACGACGGTGAGTAGGATGGCCAGGGTGGGGTAAATGAACGTGTGTGGTGCGATAGCAAGATATTCACGCGCGGTGCTAACCATCGCGCCCCACTCCGGGATCGGCGGCTGAATCCCGAGGCCGAGAAAGCTGAGCGTCGCTCCGATGAGAACCGCGGTCGAGACACGCAGTGATGCAAAGACGATGAGCGGAGAGACAAGGTTGATCATCACGTGCCGCCGAACGATTTCGGCGTTGTCCGCGCCCATTACTCGCGCCGCCACAACGAACTCCCGCTCCCGAAGCGTAAGGACGAGGGATCGGGTAATCCGTGCAAAGCCGGGAACCTCATTTATTCCAATGGCGATAATCACGTTGATCATACCTGGTCCGAGCGCCGCCACGATGGCGATCGCGAGCAAGATTCCTGGGAACGCCATCATCACATCGATCAGCCGCATAATGAGGCTATCCAGTCGCTGGTAAAAGCCAGCAACTGTCCCAAGGAGAGTGCCCGCGGCGAAGCTGATAGCGATGGCAGTGATTCCCATGGTCAGGGAGTAGCGAGCGCCATATAGCAGTCGACTGAAGATGTCGCGTCCAAGTTCATCCGTACCTAGCCAATGCCTAGCGGACGGGCCTTGGAATCGGTCGATAATGTCTTGTTCCTTCCAACCATATGGGGCCACTATAGGTGCAAATAGGGCCAGCAGTAGCAATATCACGAGCACCGTCAGCCCGACCATGCCTGGACGGTTTCGCAAGAAGCCTTTCAGGAGCCGGTGGCGAGACGAGCTAGAGACGTATGGCGATGGTGTACTGGAAGTAGGTGAGCCAGTAACCGCAAGGGCCTTCGCTGGCGGTTCAACCTCTGCTTTCGTCATTTCCCTCTGACTCTCAATCGTAATGAATGCGTGGGTCGATGAACGCGTATAGGACATCCACCATGAGGTTCACCAGTACGAAAACCAGTGAAATGATGAGGACCGAACCCTGAACCAGAGGGAAGTCGCGTGCTTGAATCGCGTAGATAGCAAGCCGCCCAACGCCGGGTATAGCGAATACCGTCTCCGTTACCACGGCCCCGCTCAGGAGATAGGCTACCTGCAATCCGAGGACCGTCACGATCGGGAAGAGTGCATTACGGAGTCCGTGCCGAAGCAGAACGGCAACCTCACGTAAACCCTTCGCACGGGCGACCCGGATGTAATCCTGGCTTAAAATCTCCAGCATCGCCGATCGGGTCAGGCGGGCCATTGTGGCGACCGAACCAACGGCCAGCGTAACTACGGGAAGAAGCATGCTCCGCAGCCCGTCAAAAGTCCAAATCGGCCCATCGATCCCGCTGATGGGTAGGACACCGAGTCGGTAGCCAAAAATCCACATTAGTCCGAGCGCCACCGCAAAGACTGGCACCGTAATCCCCAGCATGGAGACCAGCATCAGGCCTGTGTCGACTGCAGTCCCTCGTTTCGCTGCAGCTGCAACCCCAAGTGGGATGGCAATGAACGGTGTGATGAACGCCGCCCCAAATGCGAGCTGGATCGTGACCGGGAGCGCGTCCATCACCTCGTCCAAGACGGGGCGGTGGCTTCGGAGGGACTGCCCTAGATCTCCCTGAAGCACGCGGCCAAGATATTGGACGTACTGCTCTGCCAATGGCCGATCCAAGCCCAACTCGCGCTCGATCGCTTGGACAGTTTCCGGAGGTGCATCCGCGCCGGCGATTACTTGAGCCGGATTCCCCGGTACGAGGTGCAGAACCAAGAAAACCAGGA
>JAUJLY010000111.1:3367-4523 GCA_030447145.1 Thermomicrobiales bacterium | reverse complement strand
GCGATTACTTGAGCCGGATTCCCCGGTACGAGGTGCAGAACCAAGAAAACCAGGATAGATACACCTAGCAAAACAACGGGGAGGATCAGCAGGCGCCGGACAATGTACTGAGTCATGAGTTCGCAAGTGAGACATCCAATAGCCGGTAGAGCCACCGTGAGGGATGCACCTCTACGCCCTCTACTCCTTCAGCCACCCCGAGAGTGCCGAGAGTATGTATAACGGGCGCGGCTGGAGCGTCCTCAATCAGTCGCTCCTGGACGTTGTAGTAGTTTTCGCGCACCACGTCCTGATCCGTGGACGTGCGCGCCTCCACCAGCCATTCGTCGACCTCGGGCACTGCGTAGAAGAATCGATTTGGTGCCGGTATCTGCTCCGAGTAGAAGTAGAAATAGAGAATGTCGGCAATATCATAGAAGACGCCGATGATGTAACCAACCTGCTCTCCGGAGCGAGCCGCCTCAAACCATGCCGTCTGCTCGTACTGAGTGGTCTCGACGCGGATCCCGATTTCGGCCAGTTGCTGCTCAATGATCTGGGCTTGGAGTACCGTCGTGGTGTCGTTAATCACCCAGAGAGGCAGTACCAGTGGAGCTGCGTCCTTTTCCCGGACACCGTCGCTACCAAGTAGCCATCCGGCCTCTTCCAGCAGCGTGGCCGCTTTCTCAGGATCGTAGCTGGGTGCGACCTCGTCTGCATTCTCCCAGTAAAATGGAGTATCCGGATGAAGCATGGTCCGGGCAGGAAGACCAAGCCCGAAGTTAGCTCCCTCGACAATCTCCTCGCGGTTGAGCGCGAATGCAACAGCTTGTCGTACCTTCACATCGTCGGTGGGTGCCTTGGTGGTGTTCATGCCAAGGTACGTTGTCTGCAGTTGCTCGTACTCGACAATGGAAACACCGGGTGCCTGCGATAGTCGCACAACGTCCTGTGCTGGCACGTCCGGCACTAAGTGAAGGTTCCCGGCTTGGAATTCAGCGACTCGGGTGCTCGCCTCCGGGATGATCACAATCTCGACGCCGTCTACATAGGCCGGACCCTGATTCTGGAAAATCGGGCCACCCCAAGTGTATTCCTCATACCGTTCGAGCACGATCTGCTGGTTTCGATTCCAAGACACGAACTTGAACGGGCCAGTGCCATCGACTACGGAGAC
>JAUJLY010000111.1:0-3267 GCA_030447145.1 Thermomicrobiales bacterium | reverse complement strand
GGTTTCGATTCCAAGACACGAACTTGAACGGGCCAGTGCCATCGACTACGGAGACACCATAGTTTTCACCCGCCTCCTCAATGGCGGCCTGGTTCACGATCACTGACCAGCTTCCCGCGAGCTGGTCGAGGAGGATGTTGTACGGTTGCTTGAGAGTGAAGATTACTGTCAGAGGGTCGGGAGTCTCGATTGTATCCACCGGCTCAATTGTGTATGAGGTCGGTGATCCCTCAAGGGATAGCCAGCGCTCAAATGTGAACTTCACATCCTCCGAGCTGAACTCCTTGCCGGAGTGAAACTTAACGCCCTCCTTCAAGGTGAAGGTGTAGGTGAGACCATCCTCAGAGATCTCCCATTCCTCTGCTAACCCCGGCTTGATAGAGCCATCGTAGTCACGGTTCACCAGGTTGTCGTGCATAAGCGCGATGACGCGGGCGGCTAGGAGCGCTGTCGTGATGTGCGGGTCAAGCACTTCGGGGTCGGCCTCGAACGCCACCGTCAGTGTTCCGCCTTGATTCCCTTCCTGGGCGCGGGCCAGACGGGCCGAGGGCAGGCCGGCAAGGCCGACCATCGCTCCGCCCATAGCAGCGGTTGAGCCGCGGAGCACCTTGCGGCGGCTTGCTGGACAGTGAAGGAACTGACGGAGTAGCTCAACGTGTGCCGTGTCGCGGTCAGACATCTCGTCTCTTCCTTAAGCTAGTTCCCATGCGGGCACCTTTGTTGTTCGTGACTGGACAATAGCGTAACAAACTGCTGGTATGGACGCAACACCGATTGCCTCATTCCTCCGGCCTTTCGTCTCCACCATCTCGGAGGCAAAGTACAGTACCTCCAAACGGAACAGGAGCCGGCACTGCCGGAGTGTGAACCCGAGTGGCATGGCGGTGAGGTCGTATTCTCGATGTCATCGTGAGCGCGCACCATTGGAGAGCAAGGTCGATCGACACGGACAGGAGACCATGTCACTCAGCCTGTTGCGGCATACTCCCGACCATCCCCGAGGGTACCGCCGAGGTAAGGACGGTCTCGCAGCCTCACCACCCGCATGTCCAGGCTATGCGGCTGACGCTCCCTGCGGGGTCGTGCCGTTGCCCCGATGACTTCCCGGCTTACAGCAGGAGAGTATCTGTGGCCAAGATCTCCAACATCCTTCCTGCGTCCAGGATCAAGGCTCCGCGCGGTGGAGACAACAGGCGTGCGATTCGGATCGATTCGGTCCTGAGAGGTCATGTGGAAAAGACGCTGAACGGCTATGTCTGGGTGGAAGGACCGGATTACCAGGTGCCTCAGCAACGAATTCATGCGGTCGACCTCCTTGTCGTTCATCTGTTGGACACAGGCGTCATCACACTCGATGGATTCGTGCCACGATCACCTGACGAGCGAAACGTCAGTCAAGCAACGAAGGCCGAGGTCGACCGACGAGACAAGGGGCTTTGCCAGTATTGCCTGATGGAAGGACGACGGACCGCTGGAGTGGAGTATGACCACTTCATTCCCTTTGCCTTGGGCGGTGGGTCTGACATTTCGAACGTGCAATTGGCCTGTAAGAACTGCAATCACGAGAAGAAATGGCACACCCATCCCGAAGTGCTCTATGGCGCGAAGTGGGAAGCGTGGGCGCCTGGAAAACCGCGACCTAAAGTCTGAGTCCACGTCGTTCCTGCAATGCCCGTACAGCACCCCGTACTGCTTACTAAATAAACAGCATCACCTGTTCACGTGGAGCGACGTCACTCACTGCCAGCAGCTCAATACCGTGCTCTCACCGCGTTTCCGGATCAAACCATCACGCAACCCTAGCTGTCGCAATACGCGACGTCGAAGGAGTAGCCTCGTCACACGGCAGTCGCCTCATATGACGTTTCACGCTAGCACAACTTTCGAGACATGACCTAAGGGACAGCCCCCGCGTTGGCTGGAGGTGTTTTTGTTCCCGTACCGCTCAGGTGTGTATCGATGTGCCTCCTCCGTAGGCTTCCGAGGTGTCGGCTGCGGATGCACGGTAGGCCAGCTCCTCAGGAAGTCGCCACCAATTAATGACACGATGTTTTCGTGTTTTCGGATGCAAGTGAGGGGTTCGAACGACGACGCTCATGCGATGGCTCGCTAAAGGACGGACTACAACACACTGGAGACTGGAACGGCTGGGATGGTGACTCCGGCTCTTCTACCTCATCCCGGCGCCGGCCCCGCTCTCTGCATCGGAAATGGGGAAGTCAAGCTACAGGTTCATCGCGATGGAGCACCGTTTGACTCAGCAGAATGAGAGTAACAATGAAGGTTCACGCTGATCACAAACGGTTACCAGTCCAAGACCGAATACACAAAGCTTTATGGCAATAGAATTGCCTGATTCACGCTGCATCGATTGCTGGCTGCTAGGGTACCGGCATGCTGTCGTCGGCCTGAGGTGCTGCATAGATATGGGGCGCCGCGCCCTCGTGGTTTTGATAGGGAAGCAGAAAGGAAGCATCAGCCTGACAACGCCAATAGCGACCCCCGACAAGCAGCCGTTTTCTTCGCCGTTATAGGCTTTTTCTGGTACGCCCGGCAGGATTCGAACCTGCGGCCTGTTGCTCCGGAGGCAACCGCTCTATCCCCTGAGCTACGGGCGCGTGCAGCCCGACACCGGTTTCGCTGCCCCTGCAGTATACCGGACACGTTACGGAGTTGCATCTCGACGAAGATCCGCACTGCTTATTCGAAGGCGGGGTGTTGCGAAAAGGCGCTTACTGCCTCGATTTCTAATTCAACATCTCGGTCCAACCGCCCCCAATCGCAGCAGGGCAATCATCAGGTAAGCACGAAAGCTGGCGGAGACTGCCGCTGAGAATGTGGCGGCGCGACAAAACCAGAACTTTCGGGCGCCAGCACAACGATTGACTTTTTTTCAATCTCGATTTCCCAGTCAGAACCTCACCATTTGCTGCAGGGTTGCGAGCGATTAGCATTGCCGCGGATCCAGCTCGTACCTGTATTTCAGCGTTCTGAACGATGTGTAGGAGCGAGGCGGATTTTGCCTAGCGCATTGTGGAGGGGAGGATACCGAGCTCGGCCCGGTATTTGGCCACGGTGCGGCGGGCGATGCGGACGCCATCCTGGAGCAGAAGGTCACAGATCTTGCGATCAGTTAGCGGTTCACCCCTCTGTGATTCCCGTTCAATGATCTCCTTGATGATGTCCTTGGTGCTAAGAGACGGCGTAAAGAAGTCGCTGAACGGCACGACTTTTCTCGTAGGTAGCATGACGTACTTGTTCGCGGTG
>JAUJLY010000110.1 GCA_030447145.1 Thermomicrobiales bacterium | reverse complement strand
CTTCTTGCGATGGACGATCCGATAATACAGCCGGTCGCGGACCACCATGTCCGCCATCGGGTCGTTGCCGGTAACTTCTTCCTCGGTCCGGCCTTCATAGAACCCGATGATGCGCCCGAGGGCGTCCTCACGGCGATTGAGGACGAGGTCCCGTGCCAGTTCGACCTCTTCTTCCGGAATCTCCGAGAGCGGCAGGACGTGCGACGGATGGATGATGGCCATCGTCAAACCGGCCTTGATGCACTCGTTAAGGAAGACCGCGTTGATGACCTTGCGCGCGGCCGGATTGATGCCGAACGACACATTCGAGATGCCGAGCGTGAAGTTCACCTCCGGCAGCGCCTGGTGGATAAGGCGGATGCCTTCGATCGTCTCGACGGCGGACGGCCGGAACTCCTCATCACCGGTGGTGAGCGGGAAGGTGAGGGCATCGAAGATCAGGTCGCTCGACCGCAGGCCATACTCCTCGGTGACGATCTTGTGAATCTTCTGTGCGACCTCGAGCTTCTTCTCGCGGGTCTTCGCCATGCCGTCCTCATCGATCGTAAGGGCGATCACGGCGGCACCGTGCGCCATCGCCAGCGGCATCACCTTCTCGATGCGTACGCGGCCGTTTTCCATGTTGATCGAGTTGATGATCGCCCGGCCGGGATACTGCTCCAGCGCCTCCTGCACGACGTCCGCCTCGGTCGTGTCGATCACCAGCGGCCCCTCGACCGAGAGCGCGAGCTTCTTGACGAGCCGGCGCATGAGGTCCGCTTCATCTGCCTCGCGCTCGGTCGTCGCCACGGAGACGTCGAGCAGGTGTGCGCCTTCCTCCATTTGCTCAACGGCGATGTTCACAACGCTGTCGAGGTCGTCATTGAGCACCAGACGCTTGACCTTGCGCGATCCGAGCGTGTTGACCCGTTCACCGATGATCGTCGGCGACGGCTCCTGTGCCAGATCTACCGCCCTGATCATGCTGGCCACCTGCGGTCGCGGCTGCATGGGACGCGCCATGACTGACAGACCGATGACGTCCTTGATGATCTGGTCGATATGGTCCGGCGTCGTGCCGCAGCAACCGCCGACGATGCCGACCCCGAAGTTCTCCACCATGTTGCGGAGATCGCGCGCAAACGGCTCGGGTTCCATCGGGAAGACCGCCTTGCCGTCGACATTGATCGGCAGACCCGCGTTGGGGATGATCGAGACGGGCTTCGTGCTGTACTCGCCAAGATAGCGCGCCGGCTCGCGCATGTAGTCGGGGCCGGTCGAACAATTGAGGCCGATGATGTCGACGTTCAGATGCTCGAGGATGTTGAGCGCCGCCGCGATGTCCGTGCCGAGCAGCATGCGCTCCGATGGCATCAGCGTGATGGATGCCTGGATCGGCACCCCCTTGCCCATCTCCTCAAAGACCTGGCGGGCGGCGAAGATCGTTGCCTTGAGCTCGAGGATGTCCTGCACGGTCTCAATAATCAGCCCGTCGACGCCACCATCCATCAGGCCGCGAATCTGGGGCACGAAGAGATCGACGACTTCCCGGAACCGGTGGTTCCCGAGCATCGGGTCTTCCGAAGCAGGGAGCAATCCGGAGGGGCCGATGGAGCCTGCGACGAATCGGGGTCGATCCTTCGTGCTATACCCGTCGGCGACCCTGCGGGCGAGCGAGGCTGCCGTCTTGTTGATATCGTAGGTCTGCTCACCGAGGCCATATTCCTCGGCCTTGATGACGCTGCTGCCAAAGGTGTTGGTCTCGATCACGTCCGCGCCGACCTCAAGGAAGGAGGCGTGGATCGTCTCGATTACATCGGGCTTCACGACCGCGAGGTAGTCGTTATACCCTTCCTTGTCCTGCCCACCATAATCTTCCGGGGTCAGTCCGAGATTGAGAATGGTCGCGCCCATTGAGCCATCGTAGAAGACAGGGCGTGTCTTGATCAGGTCGAGAAATGCGCTCACTGCGGTCTCCCTCCGTGGGGTTTCCAGGTACGATGGATATCCGGTATTGCGGTGCCGGAATCAGGTTAACGACGCGATGAACCGTCACAGTGTATTGAACACGATTTTGGCCCATCGTGACGCGAGGTGACAGGGAGAGACGGCGGCGATGCCCACGCTCTTCTTTAGGCGGAGCACCAGCCCATTACAGCGATTAGTGAGATTGATACCCCAGGTCGGACAGGCGGTGAGTGTAGCGGACGACGCATAGGTAGTCACGTAGTGACTGAGCGGGAGCGGCCCATTGCCGCAGTAATGTCGTCCAGGCATGCCAAGAGGACATTGCTGCATTCGCCGCCGCGAACAGGCAGTATGCTCCGCATGTTCCAAGGGTGAGCCCTCGGGCGAAAAAGGCCCGCTCCGCTTCTTGGCGGCTTTGCCGCCGCGGCCGTGCGGGAGCGACCCCATGGCTGAGACTGCAAGGCGAAAAGCGGCAGCGAGCCCATGCCGCAGCAATAGTCTGCCCTGAGCTTGTCGAATGGGCCCCTCGCGGTCGGCCAGGAGAACCCGTTCGATAGGCTCAGGGCAGGCCACATCACATTGGATCGACGAGGGCCATGGACGCGTTCCCATAGGGTAAATGCAATGTATGGAGCCCGGGGAACCTTGCCGGGGGGACAATGCATCGCGGTTCACGCGCGACGACACATCCAGGCCACCCCTCGGGCACTGTCTTCAAGCGACCGTCTTTTCAGGGATGTGCTGGCCTACGCCAGCCAGCTTGCCGGTTCATAAAGGGCGGAGCGGAGACCAGCCCAGAGATTTCGATACTGCTCCCAGGGCGTGCTGCCCTCGACCGCGATTGTCATCGGGCCCACTCGCTGGATCCCCGCTGTGCGCGCCGCCCGATCGCATTGCGGCATCGTCAGGAAATCGATCTCGATATTCAATGTTGCGCCAGCACGATAGGGGGTAACGTTCGACGAGTTTTCGAGCGCGCGTTTCGTCGCGGCAGTAATCTCCGGCGCTGTCGCGCTCGGTGGACGGCAGATCGCCGCATTCCTGCCGGTTGCCGATTTCACCGCGACGGTTTCGACGCTTTCCCCCAGGAAACTCCTCGCCTCCTGACAGGTTGTTTCATCACCGGTCACAAGCACTGTCGGGATCCCCAGCGACGCGAGCATCAGGGCATTGAGCCCGGTTTCTCCGTGTGGTCGCCCATTCACCCGGAGCTCATAGACCGCCACCCCTGCAATCGTATGAGGATGAATCGCTTTCTCCGTCTTCGCCATCGCGTGATACCCGACGAAAACCGCGGCATCGAACGGTTGACTGTCGGCCCCTTCGAGCTGGCAATAGTCCCTGGCGTTCGCGGTGCCTGTGACGAGATGCGCCGCCGGGTGCAGATCCTCGATACGCAGGTTCCGCATGGGGCCGTGGCCGTCCGCGACGAGAATGTAATTTGCACCAGCCTGCGCCGCACCCTCGATCGCTGCGTTGGCATCGCCAGCCATGAGCGCGCGTCCCCGGCCGTATTCCGTCTCTGACGGCATCATCATGTCGCCGTGAACGATGCCTGAGATACCCTCGATATCAACGGAGATGAAGACCTTCACGAAAAATCCTTTCGCATGTACGGCTGAACAGCTGTCCACCCTACCATCGCACATGATGAAAGCCGGATGCGAACACCGTCTCTCCGGCCCATTCTCTCCGGAATCCAGCGGTGATACTTATTTCTCGAAACAGGGACCCAATGAAGTTCGCAGATAGCCTCGATCCTGGCCGGAGGCTCTATCCGGCCTTTAGTGCGTTGCTCCCTACCTGACAATCAGCAAAGGCACCGTGCTCGTTGCCAGTAACGTCGTTGTCGTGCTGCCCACCATCAGGTTGCGGATGCGGGAGTGCCCGAAGGCGCCCATCACGAGCAGGTTGGCTTCCAACTCTTTCACGGCCTGAGGGATGACGTCGTCGGGATCGCCGGCACGGAGATGATGGGAGACCGAGAGCCCCGATGCATGCAACCGCGCGGTCGCGTCCTCCAGGTGATAGCGCTGGGACTCGGTTCCCTCACCCACCATCAGCAGGTGTCCTCCGGCGTCGTTCAGCAGTGAATGGTTCACAAGAAATTCAATTGCGCGTCCGGTGCTTGCTCCGCCGTCGAATGCCAGCAGGAAGCGTCGGATGGGATGGAATGTGTGTGATGTCACCAGGACTGGCCGGTGACTCCCGCGGACCACACGCTCAAGGTTGGAGCCCAGGTGAGAGCCGGCGTCTCCCGCGCCTTCGCCCTCCTTCCCAAGCACGACCAATGCGGCGTCGCGCTCGTGCTCGCGCAGGTTATCGATCAGCGTGCCATGCACCAGCCGTTGGGTGATTCCCTCGATCCCTCCCTGGCGGACTCGTGCGGCGGCTTCATCAAGCAGATGTCGCCCGCTTTCGTGGGCCAGCCGGTTTCGCTGTTCATCCAGCGCAACGATCTGGGCGAGCAGCGTTTCCCGGGTATTGATGCCAAGGCGGCCGCTCCGGTCGGCGGCAATTCGCGCATCGGAGCGGTGCCGCTCCAGGATATGGAGAAGCTCAACGGGAGCGGAGAGTGCGTTGGCGGCCCAGGCCCCATGATCACATACGCTTACCGCGTAGTGGGAGCTGTCGATGAGTGCGAGAACCTTCACTATGTACCTCCTGCTGCGTGCCCTAGTGGCCGGGGCCATAGTCCAGGGCGTCGACCTTGTCGTGAATGCCCAGCCTGTCGACGATCGTCGCACTGGCCTCGTTCATGCCGATGAGCTCGACATCGGTAGCGTCGCGACGGAACTTGAGGACCACCTTGTCTAGGGCGGCAACCGCAGAGATGTCCCAGAAGTGGGCACGGCTCACGTTGATGATGACGCGGTCGAGCGCCTCATCGAAATCAAAGGCACTGAGGAACGATTCGGCTGAGGCAAAGAAGACCTGGCCGGTCACGACATAGGTGCGCAATCGCCCGTCATCGGAGATTGTGGAGTGCACCCCGAAGATCTGCCCGATCTTCCAGGCGAAGAAGACGCCGCTGAGAAGCACGCCGACCAATACACCATACGCAAGGTTGTGCGTGGCGACCTCGACGGCCACGGTGGCGAGCATCACAACGCTCGATGTACGAGGGTGCGTTCTCAGGTTGGCGAGTGACCTCCAGCTGAAGGTGCCGATCGACACCATGATCATCACGGCAACAAGGGCCGGCATGGGAACCTTTCCGACCGCATCGCCGAGGCCAACGACGAGCACAAGCAGGAAGGCGCCCGCGATGAACGTGGAAAGGCGACCACGGCCACTGGACTTCACATTGATCACGGATTGACCGATCATCGCACACCCTGCCATGCCACCGAGGAAGCCGGTGGCGACGTTGGCGATACCTTGGCCGGTGCTTTCACGGTTCTTGTCGCTGCCCGTGTCGGTGAAATCGTCAATGATCGAGGCAGTCATGAGCGATTCCAGCAAGCCAACGACGGTGAGTGGCAGTGCATAGGGCAGGATGATCATCAGCGTTTCGAGGTTGATCGGGACATCCGGAAGCAGGAAGACAGGCAGCGACGATGGCAGCTCGCCCATGTTGTCCACGGTCCGCACGTCCAGTCCGAGAATGACGGTGATGACGGTCAGGACCACGATGCTGACGAGGGGAGACGGCACAGCGGTCGTCAAGCTCGGCAGGAGATAGATGATCGCCAGCCCGGCCGCGACCATGGGATAGGTCTGCCATCCAACCCCCTGCAGCTCGGGGATCTGTGCCATGAAGATAAGGATCGCCAGGGCATTGACGAAGCCAGTCATCACCGAGTTGGAGACAAAGCGCATAACCCGCGCGAGCCCGAGAACTCCGGCGATGACCTGCAATATACCGGTCAGGATGGTCGCGGCGAAGAGGTACTCCAGCCCGTGATCCCTGACGAGGCTCACCATCAGGAGCGCCATTGCCCCCGTGGCCGCGCTGATCATTCCGGGTCGCCCACCGGCGAACGCGATGATGACGGCGATCGAGAAGGATGCGTAGAGGCCGACCTTGGGGTCAACGCCCGCAATGATCGAGAAGGCGATCGCCTCCGGGATAAGCGCCAGTGCCACGACCATTCCGGCCAGCACATCCCCGCGTATATTGCCGAACCATTCGGCACGCCAGTTTCCACCCCTCATGTTTCAGTCCATCCCAACATCGCCCGTGGCCTCGGTTCACGCGAACCGGGCCCATGGGCGTCTCATTATCGTTATCCGATTGATCATTCAATGGAATACCGCCCGGGCTCCGGACGACGCACGAAAGCTTATCAGGGGCTCAGGGACGGCGCAATGGAGTCGCCCGGCGAGGTGCCTCAAATCGATGGCGAACACAGGCCCATGGGTGGAACGGCATTGGATGCGCATGGTTGCATTGGTGCCCCAGGTTCGCGTGCGCATCCAATCGTCCACGTACAGACGCAAGGTGAGTGTGCTGTAGGCGAGGGCTCACTCCGCTTCTCGCCTTCGGCTCGGCCTGGAGATTGAACCCGCTCAACCTCAATCATGGGAAACTCCCGCTGGCGCGGTCAATGCCCTCCTTCACTCTGCCAACACCCCCTTAATCAAAAACTTGGCCATTTGGGCAGCCTGCCCCTCCGCAATCCGTCATTCTGACCGATGGGAAGAAACCCCGTGCGAAGCACGTTCAATCAGTTGCAACATATTCCCCCAAGGCTGCCAAGTTTTTGACTTCCATCCGAATAACCTGTCAGTCTGGAGATATCCGCGTCATCGCAGCAAAATCAAGCTGCGAACACCCTTAGGCTGCCACTGGCCACGTTAGTACGCTTGGCCACCTAAGCGCATCCCCTTCCGGCTGCGTCCCTACCACGCACATCTTGTGAACGCCGCTCTGGAGCCGGCTTCGCCAAGCGACGTCGGCATGGCGCGTATACTCGTGTCAGCGTTTGGCAAGTGTGACCGCTTCGCGTTTGCCAGTCCTCGTGCACTCCAGAGAAGGCGTACCCCCTTGGCATGACGTTCCCTGAAAACCGCTCCGTGGCAGACAGGGCCATCAGCCGCCCAACACCATTCGGCATGCCCGATCCGGCGGCCGAGCAGATGCTGGCGGCGCATATCGGCATCACCTTCCACGACCCGAAGCTCTTTCGGCTGGCCCTGACGCATCGCTCGGTCCTGCACGACTGGCTCCTGCTCGACGAGGTTGATGCGATTCTGCAGAGCAACGAGCGCCTGGAGTTCCTTGGGGATGCTGTCCTTGGTGCCATCGTCGCCGAGCGACTCTACGCCGTTGACCCTGTCGCCGACGAGGGGACGCTGACCCGTCACCGGGTTGCACTGGTGCGAGCAGAAACCCTGGTGAAGTGGGCGCGGGAGCTCCATCTGCATGAAGGGCTCTATCTCGGCACCGGCGAAAGCGTCACCAACAGCGTTCGGGACCGGATGCTGGCCGGGGCTTTTGAGGCACTGGTCGGGGCAATCCATCTCGATCAGGGACGTGAAGCCGCAGCTCGTTTTGTCGACGCCTTTCTCGATCGTGACATGAACGCTATTCTGGCCGGTGAAGCCAGCGCCAACCCAAAGGGGCGCCTCCAGGAAGTCGTGCAGGAGCGCGGGCTCGATCAGCCGATGTATAGCACCGTTGCCGAAGAGGGCCCCGATCACGCGCGTGAATTCACTGTCGAGGTCTCTGTGGACGGGGAGCCCATGGGTACCGGGCGTGGGCGTAGCAAGCGGGAAGCGCAGCAGGCAGCCGCGCGTGAGGCGCTGCTTGCTATCCCGGTGCGCGTCCAGGCGACCGAGGACAGAGAGCTCCGGTAGGGGAGCACCGAATAGGTAATTCCGAAGGAATGAGCGGGAGCGTACCATTGTGTGCTCCCGCGCCCGACATGGGAAGGATGAGGGAACGATGGCGGGACCTTGGGATCAGATCTCGGTATTCAGCGGAAACTCGAACCCGGACCTGGTTGACGATATCTGTACCTATCTCAGCATTCCCCGGGGCAAGGCCGAGGTCTTCAAATTCAGTAACGACAACACCTTCGTGCGCATCCAGTCCAGTGTCCGGCAGGACGACGTCTACGTTGTCCAGTCGTTCACCACACCGGTCAACGACGCGATCATGGAGCTGCTGATCATGATCGACACGCTGAAGCGGGCTTCGGCGGGCCGGATCACCGCCGTGATCCCGTACTACGGCTATGGCCGGACGGACAAGAAAGACCAGCCCCGTGTACCGATCACGGCGCGCCTCGTTGCCAAGCTGATCGTGCAGGCCGGTGCCGACCGCGTG
>JAUJLY010000109.1 GCA_030447145.1 Thermomicrobiales bacterium | reverse complement strand
CTGGATGGGTCGTCGAGGACTTCCTGACACCCGCCGGGTGACGACCTGAGATGACATCTGTAACAGAAGGCCGGTCCCGATTTTTGCGATCGGCCTTCTGCTTTGCTGCACCCCTTAGAGCTATTTTGAAAGAAGTCGCATGTCTGTAGCGGAGGACTTGCGGTACATCCTCCCCGTTCGCGTCCACGACGCAGCAATGTCCTCCTGACAGGACGCACAGAACGACTTTGCAGCGGCAAGGGGCATCATCTCATTGCAAATCGCTGTAGATCAGGAATGCCTGCGCTCGTTCAGCCACTTCAGGGCGTCGGAGCGCCTGATGTCCACAATGCGGTGGTCAACAGTGTAGGCGTCGAGCTCCCCTCGGCGAACGGCCGCCACAATGACCGGAACGTTCACGCCAAGGAGTTCCGCCAGTTCTTCAGCCGTAAAGTGCTCGTGCGAGAGTGATTCAAGGACACTGATATGTTCCGGGATCCGGTCGGGGTTCGGCATCGTCGACCTCCTGCATTGAACGACGTTGGTGTCGCAGCGTGGTGACGTGTTGTGGTCTGTCCTTCCCATTGGCGCCGTCGTGCTGTGTATGGTGCCTGGACCTCAACATAATACCGCAGACCATGTGCTCTGCTCCAGCGATACTACGGTGCCAGGCGGGACATGTCTCGCGGAAAGAGCATCACGTCGCGCACGTTCTGCGCGCCAGTGGTCTGCCGGATCATCCGTTCCACGCCGAGTGCGAATCCGCCGTGCGGAGGCATGCCGTGCCGGAACGCCTCGAGGTACCCGCGGAAGGGTTCCGGGTCGATCTGCCGCTCGCCCAGTGCGGTGAGGTAGTCCGCATGGCCATGAAGTCGCTGACCCCCGGTCATGATCTCCAGCCCGCGAAAGAGCAGGTCGAAGCTGTTGGACCACCTCGGATCATCTGGCTGCGGATGGGTGTAGAAGGGACGCTTCCGCATCGGGTAGCCGGTGACGAAGAGCCATTGGGAAGCATGTTCGCGCGCTGCCCACTCACCAAGCCATCGCTCGTGCCCCGGGGCAAGATCCGGTTCGTCCCGCAGGTCCTGTCCGAGCGCCTCGCCAAGGAGCGTCAGGGCTTCCCGGAAGTGGATCTGCGGAATCTTCCGTGGGACATCAGGAATCGGGACCGAGACGGGGGCGTCAACGGCGGTCATCGCCACCATCATCCCTGCAAGGACATCCCGGACGACCTGCATGAGATCCTGATGATCCTGGATAAATCCCATCTCCGCGTCGAGGGAGAGAAACTGGCTGACGTGGCGTGATGTGTCGTGCGGTTCTGCCCGGAATGCCGGCCCAATCTCGAAGACGCGCTCAAGTGCGCCCACCATTATCTACTTGTAGAGCTGTGGGCTTTGGGCAAGATAGGCCGGGCGTCCGAAATAGTCGACGCTGAAGACATTCGCCCCACCCTCGGGAGCGGCTTCCAGCAACTTCGGCGTTGAGATCTCGATAAAGCCCTCGGCCATAAGGGTCTGCCGGAAGCCGTGCATGGCCGCCGCGAGCAGGCGGTGGGTCATGGCGCGGACAGGATGCCGGAGGGAGATCGCCGCGTGATCGAGGCGGGTCACAAGGAGTGTCTGCATCTCGGGACGGAAGAGTTCTACTGGCGGCTCCCCGGTCCCCTCACTCAGGACGGTGAGTTCCGGGTCATGCAACTCCACCCCATTCGGTGCCTGGGGCGATGCAGCGGCATCGCCCCGCACGTCGAGTACCGTCTCGTGTGGCAGGGCCGCAAGTTGCGCCCTGAGGTCGGGCTCCTGAATGACGACCTGGGAAATGCCGGATCGGTCCCGCAGGAGAAGAAAATCGACGGCCTTGAGGTGCCGTTGATGATGCAGCCACCCCTGCAGGAGCACGCGCTCCCCGATGTGCTGCGGAAGTTCGCGCGCGAGGATGCGTAGGACCGGCGTGGTTGCCGGGAACGAAGAACTGGCGGACATGGTGCCACCTCCGAAAAAATGCCAGACGCCCCCTCCGCCATGCGGACGAGGGGGCGTCTCGTGGTGCCACCGCAATTCGCCGGATCTCCGGCTAGCCCGGGGATCGCGAGCTTTCTGGAGCCCGGTAACGGGGGCGATCCGGCATGACCTACTGGCGATAATGTCGCGTTCAGCCATGCGCTCGGGAGGGTCTTCGCTCCAGGGTGATCGCCACGCTTTCACCGTCCGTGGCTCGCTTGTGGATCAGTGCCCGAAGGTACTCAGCTCCGTCAACGCATTGGGCACAGGATAGAGGGAAGAAAGAGGTTTGTCATCAGGGTATGCACTGACCGGCATCGAATCGACATTCCTTCGGACGTACAAAGCTGACACCCTGAGGAAAGCCGCACCTGACGGCCGTGGCTGGCCTGCCATTCTGCTCCTGATGCTTATTCACTGCCCAACGGTGCACGATATGTCCACAGCGATAAATAGCTTCCATGCGCAGATGTCTGGACCACCTTGCCGAAGATTCCCGCTCCTGCACCACGTGGTGGCGCCTGGGTGATGAACTGGGCCTCAGACGTGAGCGAGGGGCGCGATGCGCCCCGTCGTTCGGCGCGGACGAGCACACCGCCCACGAAGTGAGCGAAGCCTCTACCTGAAGGATTGACCAACCCCTTGATCACAAGGAGGACGCTGTGTGGGATCGCTGTTTGCTCCTGGGCGGTGACTTCAATCGCCAAAGTATCGAAGATACCGTTGTCAAAGCCGCCAAGTTTCCGCAGTTCTACCACACCAATGATCGCCTCAGGACCTGCCAGCTCATGGATACCAACATCCAGCGCGCTCCGAACGCCTCCCCCACCAGGTGTGCCAGTGTTGACCCTGAAGATCACAGGACCGGGCCTGGTCTGAAGCTTGATGCCGGACGCGTTTTGCGCAGGGAGTGCTGCCGTCGCGGCAGAGGCGCCGCCCGAATTGCCAGAAGGCGTTGCCATAGAGGCGGTTGATCTGCCGGGCTGTTGGTCCTGCTCCTTTGCACGCAAGTCGATTTGAAACGTGCAGAGGTTATAGGCAAAGACTTTGTCTGGCGCCATCGCGTCGGAGATTCCCAAGGCCATCGATGTAACGTCAGGTACTGTTCCGGTGATGTCACCTAAGCCGGGCATAGCCTGATCTCCACTCTTTCGCTAGCAAACCACGCTGACTCGCATTATTCCGGGAAGCGAATGCTGGTCAGCATGCAGCTGCTCGGGCCCATGGCAAAAGGACCGATGCCAAGAAACAGGCTCCTCACCTCGATTCTCCTTGCATCGTGCATGACCTAGCTGAACAGGACCGGTAGCTTTCCATCCTGCTGCAGGATCGCAAGCGTTGTTGGTAACGTGACTTCCCACGGCTCGTCCTCCGGGGTTCCGCCGCCCGCAGCATCCTGCTGCTCCTGGATCTCCTGCACGATCGAGATATACAGCTCGTCGCCAACATGCGGGATCTGCCCGCCTCCCCACACCTGGTCGGTCGCCAGGTAGTGGCTCACCATCATCTCGTATCCTGGCCGCACCGGCACCACCACCCGCGCGGCGCCGGCCTGCAGGAAGGATGCGAAGATCGGGTCGGTTGGATTCGAGAGCTTTGACGTATCCAGCCACCGATCCTTTCGCCCCCAGAAGTAGGGATAGAGGGAGTACGTCATCTGTGGCCATTCGAACGCCTGCTCGAAGAACTGGATAATTTTTCCCTCTTCCTGGGCCTGTTCGATGTCAATTTCCGGATATCCTGCGGAGCCGGTTGTGATCGCGTCAAACTCCTCGAAGTTTCCTCCCCGGAGGAGCGTGACGCATCCCTTCTTCAGCTCGGCCCGCTCGATGGCGCGGTTCTGCTGGGCGGTTCAATCCGGCAATGCTACCCCCGCCCGCACCGCAGCCGCGGATATCTCCTGGTCGTACTGCGCCTTCAGCTCGAAATACGCGCGCATGATCGCTTCATACGTCTTGAGCTGCCACGCCATGAGCTTCTCCTCGGTCCGCTCACAGACGACCTCAAGCGTGATGGCAAAACCCCAGACGTCATGGAAGTAGATTCCGACCGGCAGCGACCCCTGCACATGAACCCCCAGGTCATGGGCAACGCCAAATGACCAGTGGGCATGCGTAACGGGATCCGATTGCGGATTACCTGCCACATGGTCGGATGAATCTCCCACAATCCATGACAGCAGCATATGTTCGCGCGCGCCATTGTCGGCGTTTACGATCATCACGTACTTGATGGCCTTGTACCCATCAGGGATATTCAACTGCGTGTTTGCCTTGAATACGGTGCGACGCTGACGAACCTTGTTGCCGTCCTTCTCCATTTCGACGACCGGTTCCTCGACAGCCAGCGTGGCCGTTTCGTAGAGCTTGGGCGGAGGGCTCACATTTCCCACCTGGTATCGCTGAACCCAGCCCAGATAGGATGCCGGAGTGACATCTACCGGAGACAAGAGACGAGGGTCGCCTTGCTCGTCGGGTACCATCGGCGGTTCGGGCCGGTCGATCGTTGTGCCAGGAGCCGTACTCTCGGTGAGCGAGTGCAGGAAGAATGCAGCTGGCTCGGGGACGCTAAACTCCAGCAGCAAGCGTTTTCCGTAGCTGAACACTCTCGCCTCGTAGATCTTGTCCACCCAGCGATAGACACCCACCATATGCCCGCCGCCATCGGTGTTGTCGATTCCGTGCTTGTTGATCTCCTCGACCTCGTTCATCGTCCTGATCGTCCGCTGCTCAAGCACGCGCTCCTGCAGCCGGGCAACGGTCCGCTTGGTGATTTTGCGCGCGTAGTTGCTCGCCTCGCGCGTAGACTCGTCCTTGGAATGGTTTGTGGCGAAGCCGAGGTTTGCCGTCACGGACACCGTCGGCCCATACGACGCAGTCACGGTCACCCCGGCATCGAGTTGGCTGTCTTCATGCGCCGTGCGGGTTGCTTCGCGCTGGAGCTCGAACCGCTGCGTGCTCTGCAGGTCCTGCTCCATCTCCTCTGTCCGCTCGGTCTCGATAAAGACCGTCGTCTCGGTAGCCGTTTTTCGCCGGTGTGACCGTTCCCGCATCTCGCCCTTCAGGGCGTTCTCGATGTAGGCAATCTCCCCCATCTCGTACCGCTTCAGCCGCTGCCGCACCACTTTTAGTTCGGCTACTCCGGGCGCACGAATGAGAGCCTCGGCCGGAAGTCGCCGGGTGCCCACCCGCGATTGATCAGATTGGACAAACGGGCTTACATCCACATAACGCCCACTGAGAGGGGCAAGAGTCGTGGAGTGGCCGTTCGCGATGACCGCTGCACCCAGCACACCACTCTCCCGCTCAAGCCAAACAATCGTGTCGGGGAAGTTGGCCAGTGCCGCCGGGCCTCCAATACGATCAAGGACGGCCCTCGTGCCTGCACTCAGACGCTCGGATGCCTCTGCCGGGAGAGCCCAGGGCGCGGTGGTTGCCATTACTGGGCCGCTACCGTTGTCATGTGTCTTGCCTGGAGCCGGTGCGGCAAACACGTCCCGAAGTTCCTCGATTGCCTCGATGACAGAGTCGAGCTCAACGGCCGGTGTGTGAAGCCGGTCACCCTCTGCAATCTCGGAGGTCACCTCACTGTTGGATAAACGGTTGAACGAAATGACGGGATCCTTACTCCCCGACGCGGCAGGAAGCGGAAAGAGCTCGGCGGGAAGCGTCACGATGCCCCGGGTTAATACGGTGTACACCACTCCGGGAACGGTCGGTGTCTCTTGTGGCTGATCGTTGTCGTCGCCGCCGTTACTGCGGCCGCGGGATTGAGAAGCGAGACTGCTGGATGATAACGTAGCAAGCCGCTCAAGCAAGCCAAAGACGTACATGCCCCGAAGAAGATCGGACCGCAACCGCTCCATGCCATCAGGCCGCACGGTGAGCGCGAGGAGGCTGTGTGCCAGTCGCACTCGGTCGTCCTTGTACTGGGCTGTGCCGACGAGCTGCACCGGCTCCTTGCCTGTGAGGGCCTTGGTTTTGTCGTTCACCTCTTTGGGTGTGGCATTGTCCGAGCGGTCCAGAAGCCAGGTATCGAGCTGCGCGATCGGTGTTGCCAGGTTATCCAGCGAAGATACGAAACGCTCTGAGGAGAGGAACTGCTCCGCAGCCTCCCTCATGCCCTCCCGGGTCCCCTGTGCACGCTTGTCACGCAATTGCATCCGAAGGTTAGTCAGTGGAGCTGAATCATCATAGGCTTTAATGATCTTCCGTTCAACATCGGTTGCGGCGGCTCGTTGAACCCGCCTGTGCGCAATAAACCTGAACACGTCTCTCATGGTAAGCAAGTCCTCCTGCGGCCCGAATCGCCTTGGCCACTTGAGTGATGCCAACAGATCGAAACATGTTCCTGAAACGCGTCATCCGGCACGCCACATCAGCGGCGCAACGGAATGCCGCGCGGTTCACGGGAAGGACTTCCCGTGAGCAGTTGAAGACCCATTATCCGGTTGTGACCCGAGTCCCTATGTATACATATTACATGAGGCGTATGACGGTGTACAGAGTTCGGGAGTCATGCGAACGTTGGCCGGGCGATGCCTGGCGTCGTGCCTGGAGCCGTTCCATCGCATGCCTCCCGGCGGCGCCCCTTGCACCCCGTCATTCAGAGAAAAGCCAGGGCTCGCAGACGCCCGACCGAAGCAGCTAAGCCGCCAAGAAGCGGCAGTGAGCCCTTTGTTCGCCCTGCAGGCCCAAAACCCCTTCGTCATTCTGACCCTGAGTAACGTCGAAGGGGTGAGTCCTGCGCGAAGCGGTGCAGGCAACCGGGGGGCTGGAAGCAGCCCCCTCATCCGGATCCCACCGCCCTGAGGGCTTAGCCAAGGGGCCGCAGGCGGGTGAGCCCACGGGCCGAGAAGCGAGAGCAACCCCTTCGCTCGATTCCTTCGGAATCGCCTTTGGGGAGGACTGCTCTCGCTCGGGCCCGTTGGGACCGCCCATCGTGAATCCAACGCGAAGCGAAAGGGTCGGGGACGATGCCACGGAGGGAACCGCACGGTTGCAGGTCTCTACAAGGTGTGCACGAACAACTGGCTGACGGATTCACCCTCGTGGATGTTGTGGATTGCCTGCGCCAGGAGGGGAGCGATGGAGAGCACTGTCATGTTCGGCAGTCGCTTCTCCGGTGGGATCGGCACGGTATTGGTCGTCACGATCTCATCGATCCGGCTGGTGTTGGAAAATCGCTCGATTGCCTTGCCGGAGAAGATGCCATGGGTACAGGCGATCGAGATGTGCCCCACGTTCCGGCTATCCAGGCGGTCGATAAGCTCCAGCATGGAGCCGCCTGTCGCGATCTCGTCGTCGAGGACGACGATGTCCTTGCCATCGACATCTCCCACAATCGCGTCGATGACCACCTTGTCGTCTGCCAGCCGGCGCTTGCTGCCGGCCGCCACGGGCAGGCCCAGCAGACGGGCGAACTGTGTGGCGGATTTAGCATTGCCGAGGTCCGGCGAGACGACGACTGTGTTGGAGAGATCGCGTGGCTGGAAATGCTCGGCGATCACGTTGAGCGCGTTCAGGTGGTCCACCGGGACGCTGAAGAAACCGTGTACCTGGGGCGCATGGAGCGCCATGGTCAGGACACGATCGGCGCCGGCGGTCACAAGCAGGTCCGCCACGAGGCGACCTCCAATGGAGATGCGTGGCGCATCCTTTTTGTCGGAGCGGGCATATGCGTAGTGGGGGATGACGACGGTAATGCGGGCCGCAGACGCGCCGCGGGCGGCATCCGCCATCAGGAGCAGCTCCATCAGGTGTTCCTGCACGGGTGGCACCAGGGGTTGGATCAGGAAGACATCCTGCTCCCGGCAGTTGGCGTGGAGTTGCGCCTGCAGGCAGTCGTTGCTGAAGCGGCTGATCTCTGCCTCGTAGAGCGGTTTGCCGAGCGTTTCGCAAATTTCCTGGGCGAGCTCGGGATGAGCAGAAGCGGAAAAGATAGCGATGTCACGCATTGGCCGGTGCGTCCTTCTGGCGAGGTTGAAAAGGGAGACGGCCGCATGGAGGACCGCGCCTCTGCTGTTCTCTTGTGATCCTACCCCGCGCAACGGGTGGCGCCAAGGCTACGGCCCCTTGGAAAGGACGACCCCTGACTGGCGTATGCACCGGTCAGGGGTCGTCATCACAGCTTATTGTGGTCCGCTGGCGTTACTCGCCGCAGGTCCCCCAGATACCGGCGTTGGCGTCCTGGGCGGCTTCCTGCGACTGCGGCAGCCACCCTTCGAAACGGGTGTTCGGGTCGCTGATGTCCGCTTCCGCGGCGCCGGCGAGG
>JAUJLY010000108.1 GCA_030447145.1 Thermomicrobiales bacterium | reverse complement strand
CAGGTACGGTTAGGCATGGCCGGGCACCCTCCTCCGCTGTGTGATCAGACCGTGATGCGCCACGCGAAACCGTCCCGACCCAGCCCGGGTCGGGACCGTTTTCTTACGCGGATTCTTCTTCCGTTGGCTCGGCGGTATCCGTCGGGACGAGCATGAGTCCTGCCGGCTGAACCAGTTGGAGCCGCATCAGCAGGATCGCATTATCGTCTGCAGCGATGCGGTTCGGATCTTCCTTGTCGCACCCAAGGCAGCGGTGAATGATCACCTGCTCCCCGCTCCTGAGGGCGAGCAACCCGGCAGGCTGCATCAGCGCATGGCAGTCGCTCCGGCGGCCGCCGGGGTGGCTCTTGTCGACGTGCCGTGAGTAGAGGCAGTTCGGGCAATGGTTACGGTGCCGCCCGCCACTGATCGGTGCCCCGATGAATTGCCGGCAATGCCCGCATTTGAACGCCTGGTCCACGTCGCTCCGAGGAGGACGGGTGAGCCGGTTTCGCTTCCGGCGACCATCGGTGTTCCCGGAGATTTGCCGTCTTCGCCTGCGTCGCTCGCCAGCATGGAGATCGTCACTAGTCAGGAGGTCGTCGAATGCCTCCCAATCTGCGTTGCATGAGGTGTGATGCAATGATGAACCCTCCGCGCCTGCAGCGCGTGTGAGGTGGAATGGTCATGGTCGGGTTCCTCTGTCCGTGGGCGGCAGCTGCGGCCATCGCGGACCCATGTACAAAGGCTTGTGTCGACATAGAGGTCTTCTTTCCAGCGGGCATCTTCGTGCCTTGGGGGGTCGTCGAGTTGGATGTGATGCCCTCGTGGGCACCACAAACGTCCCGTGTGATCGGAGCGATCAGCGGTGAGGTCGGGAAGGGATGTCAGGCCGTGAAACCGTCGAGGTACGGTACGTGCCCCACATGTTCCTGTGGGTGCAACGTCTCTCCCTGCGCGAGCTGCAAGGCAGCGTCGCGGGATCGTTGACTATGCGGTAGGGAGGTTCCTACCGGATGGCAGCGATCCAGGCGTCACGGAGGGTGACACCTTCTGGCACAAGGATCAGGTGATGCAGCATCAAGGCCTGCCTTTCCAGCGTCGAGAGACGTGGGTGAAGCGAGTTGACAGAGGACATCTCCATCGTCGATTACGCACTATAAACGCAGTCTAGGACCCAAGTTATCAAAACACAAGCACTTGCAGGAGGAACCTGGGACATGATGGATGTGTTGCTGCTGGGGAATGGCGCGATGGTGCCGCTGCCGGGCCGCTGGCTGTCCAGTGTCCTCGTGCGACTTGATGGATCACTGGCGCTTCTGGATTGCGGTGAAGGGACGCAAGTCAGCTGGCGTCGTTTTCATTGGGGATTCAAACGGTTGGATGCGATCTGCCTCACACATCATCATGCCGACCATGTTGCCGGGCTTCCCGGACTCTTTCATACCGTGTCCAATGCTGGCCGGACGGAGCCGATGCACATCTACGGCCCGCCGGGAACGATCGAGGTTATCAAGGGCCTGCGCGTAATCGCGCAATGGCTGGCGTTCGATATGATCGTGCAAGAGCTGGAAGGTGGGGACACGTTTGAGCTGCCATCAGGTCTTCAGGGACGGGTCACCTGGGGGGATCATCGCATCCCGGTACTGGCCTACCGGTTCGACCTGGCACGGGCGCCGGGTTTCCTGCCCGACCGTGCTGAATCGCTGGGGGTCCCTCGGACAAAGTGGAAACTCCTCCAGCGAGGGGAGCGAGTCGAAGTGGATGGCAGGATCGTTGAGCCGGGCGAGGTGTTGACCGAAAGCCGGCGTGGCATCAGCCTCGGAATGGTCACGGATACGCGACCGACCGATGGCATACGGGACCTGATGCATGGTGTTGATCTGCTCGTCAGCGAAGGGACCTATGGCGATGACGCCGAGGAGGAAAAGGCCGTTTCACACAAGCACATGACTTTCCGGGAGGCAGCAGCATTGGCTCATGAGGCTCATGCTGGCGCCCTTTGGCTGACGCACTTCGGCGCCGGGATGGAGAACCCCCGCCAGTGGGAGCGAAACGCGCGGGACGTATTCACCAATGTGGAACTCGGGTACGCCGGACTGACAGGACGAATCTCATTTGACGAGGGCTACGTACCGGCGGGTCCTACCGACCGCGACACGGCTTCTTTGCCCGAGAGCGCCGATTCGATAAATGCGGAGATTGCTCCGGGATCACCGACGTAGACCCACGCCCCGGTGCTGGAGGTTCCTGGCTGGATCAGAGGCTGTTCGAGGTTGGACATATGGATAAGCGATTCGTCCATATTGAGGGCAAGAGCTGCCAGCGCCAGTTGTTCGTTCCAGTGAAAGCTGGTCTGCGCGGCATCACTGAGCGCCGTGATGAGATCGGCCACACGAGTGATGGTTCCCAGTTCGCGGCCCTTCTCGAAGAGTGCCCGGATGACGAGCATCTGGCGCTCCCTCCGCTGGTCATCGCTGTCGGCGTGGCGGGTACGGGCGTACGCGAGAGACATTTCTCCATCCATATGCTGAGGCCCGGCCTCCACGACTAATGTACGGGTTCCGTAGTCCTCAGTCGGAAATGCCTTGTCCACGATGCGGGTGGGGACATTGATATCGATGCCTCCAACGGCGTCCACTACCTCCTTAAAGCCTTCAAAGTCGATCATCACATAGTCGTCGATGGGAATGCCGAAGTTGTGCTCGATGGTTTCACGTAGTTTCGCAATGCCGGCCACACGGCTTTCAGGATCTTCATCCGCCCCAATTCCGTAGGCGCCGTTGATCTTCCCCTCCCCATAGCCCGGAATCTCCACCAGCAGGTCTCGTGGGAGGCTGACAGAATTCATGGTCTTTGCTTCCAGATCCAACCGGGCGATGATGATCACGTCGGCATTCTGATCCCCTCCCTCGGGACGGGTATCGAGACCAACGACCAGGATGTTGAGGTAAAGCTTGTCTGGCCAGACTGCCGAGGGGGAGGTATTCTCACCGCCGGTTCGGGCGGAGATCAGTCCGCGTGCAACATCCAATGACGAAGGGTCGTCATTGGATTCATCAGTCGGCACCGGGCTCGCCGTAAGTGCGTGCTGCTGGTTTCCTAGCCCGTCGTTGATCGGTTCCCGCCGCTCGGGGAAGTCCACTACGGCGACATCCTGCGCGTCGCCGATTGCGTTGGTGATCGACCAGGCGTACCAACCTACGGTGACGATGGGAGCGAAGACAATGAGCAGCGCGATGGCAATGGCGATCTTTCGACGCTTGGACCAATGCGCGCGGCGGTACTCCCGGGGCGTTGCCGTCACTGGTCGCTGCCCGTGGAGCAGGTTCTGGGGGCGCGGTTGCATTCAGGAGATCCTTACAGGAACAGTCTATTCATGGGATGTAGTGTCTAACGCCGGCGTTGTGGATGTGGATCCCTGATAAAGCGCCTGCCAAAATCTCATGCAAAGTGTGCGCTGCAGCCTGATCATCTGCAAGTTTTGCACGTACCCCTGCTACACAAGGGTTGTACTCTCTCGTGACGAGGTTCCGGACATGCCCCGGTAAGGCGACACATCGGCTCGGAAGCCGAGGAGATGCGACGTGAAAAAGGAAAAGACTGACTGGTTTGTGCATGACCGCTTCGGACTCTTTGTGCACTGGGGCATTTACGCGATTCCGGGGCGTCACGAATGGGTACAGAGCCGGGAAAAGATCGCTGCGGAGGACTACAAGAAATACGCTGATCGATTCGAGCCTGACCTTTATGATCCCGTGCAATGGGCGCGAGACGCGAAGCGAACCGGCATGAAGTACGCAGTCCTGACATCCAAACACCATGACGGTTTCGCGATGTGGGATTCGCAGCTTACCGACTTCAAGGTGACTAACACGCCGGCTGGGCGCGACCTGATGGCGGAGTTCGTGGAAGCATTCAGGGCCGAGGGCTTGAAGATCGGCTTCTATCACTCTGTCATCGACTGGCATCATCCGGACTACACGCTGGATTCGCCCCACCCGAGTCGCGATCAGGATCCGGGCAAGTTTAACCAGGGTCGGGATATGGGCCGCTACAGGGAGTTCCTGCATGGCCAGGTGCGGGAGCTGCTGACAAATTACGGCAAGATCGACGTGATGTGGTTCGACTGGACACCGCCCGAAAAGAACCGGAAGGACTGGGACTCAGAGAACCTGGCGACTCTCGTTCGCGAGCTCCAGCCCGGCATCCTGCTGAACGATCGCATCGATTACCCGGAGTCGGCCGATTTCGTCACGCCTGAGGAGTACCAGGCAAAGGCATGGCCGGAACGGGACGGCGAACGTGTGCTCTGGGAGACGTGCCAGACGCTCAACGGAAGCTGGGGCTACGATCGGGACAATGTGAATTGGAAGTCGCCAGAGGTGCTGGTCAAAGTTCTGATCGACACCGTCTCGAAAGGTGGAAATCTGCTGCTCAACGTCGGGCCAACCGCCAGGGGCGAGTTCGACCCGATCGCAAGAGAGACGCTCGCACAGATCGGAGAGTGGGTGCACCGGCATGGGCGATCAATCTATGGGGCGACGGCGGCAGAGGAGCTGCCACCGCAGGATTGTCGCTTCACCAGGCGAGGTAACCGTCTCTATCTCCACGTTTTCAGCTGGCCACTACGGCATATCCATCTGGAAGGATTTGCCGGCCGAGCCGAGTATGCGCAATTCCTGCACGATGGATCGGAGATTTTCTTCAGGGAAGGTGACCCCAATGCCGTTGCGCAGAACACCGCCATGGCGGAAGATGCCGGCACGGTGATCCTTGAGGTGCCGCTCCGTCGGCCGGACGTCATAGTGCCGGTGATCGAGTTGTTCCTCAGGGACTCCTAGGCGCATCTGCAGTCGGCACGCCCGGACGCTTGCGGGTGCTGACCCTTCATGTTCACGCTCCTGCGTCGCTAGGGCAGACAAGGAGTTCTGCCGTACAAGGCCACCACCTTGGCCGCATCTCGCATGGTGTGATGAAGCAGAAGTCGAAGGCGATGATTCTGTGCTACGTGCCTTCTCGCCGGAAGATGCGACTCCCGTCCTCGTTGAAGACCTCTGTCCAGCCGTCGCCCGGGTAGCTCGGGTCCGAGGCGGCAGGGAAGGGGCCGGGTGCCACCCACCCTGGCTGCGGCTGCTCACCGATACCCTGGGTTTCCGTGGGCCCCACGTAGATGATTGTCACTCCGTAGCGATCGAGCACCTCAGTTGAGGGCGGTTCACTGTAGAGGTCGTTGATGTCATCGAGGCGCTGATTGACCGTCGACTGGAAGTCCGGATCGCCCAGGTGCCACTGATTCTCGTGACCGGTCCAGCCAATGAGGGTCGGCACTCCGCTGCCGCTCGAGACTCGCCCGAGCTGTTCTCGCCATTCGCCGCCCCCAGCCGTGAGGAGAACATCTTGCTCGTCTGCATTGTCCAGAAACCATTGGATCGCCTCGTACTCACCTGCATAGAGTCCATTCTGTTCCTCCACTAGGTAGGCGAGGCCGTCGACGCCCTTCCACTCGCGATCGGGCGCTCGCCATTCCAGCCACTGATGCCCGGCCACGACCGGGTACGTCATGCCCAACGCAAGGATGACTGTCATAACTGCGGGAAGAGCATACCGGGCGACCAGGTTGCGGCGGAAGGCTTTCCAGATGCTGACAGCAGCAAGCGCCGACGCAACAGCCATCAGGAGCCAAACCTGGTAGTAGATCTTGAAAACAGAGTTCATCCGGCTACCACCGTAGTAGTCCGTCACATAAAAGAACTCTGGCACCAGCGTCATGATCAATGCGATCGCATACATCACCAGGGCGATGTTCGCGGGCGTGACCCGGAAGTCGCGCTCAAGCAGCAGCCAGACAACAATCACCGGAAGGCCACAGATGACAAGCAACGGTGCGGGGACGATCAGCGAGCCCAGGAAGCAGAGGAGTGCCGTGACAATAGCGAAGTAGTGACCGGCCTGATCCCGCTCCCATGTGGCGCCCCGGGCCTCCGCGCGCGCAATAAGCACGTCTTCCCGGCGCCGCCATGTTTCCGTAAGAATCAGCATGAGGGCGATCAGGTACATGAAACCAAAGATCGAGAAGTAGTCCCGCGGGCTCGTACGCTCTCCCTGATAGGAGGCGATGGACGCAAGGATGCCTCCGAGGAGCGGGAGATTGCCGATCCAATCCGAAAAGGGCGTGCCTGTGGATCTCGCCGGCGCCTCGAAGGTGACGTAGAAAGGTAACCAGGCAACCAGTGCGGTGAGCACGAGAAGGCCCCCGCCAAGGAGACGATCGCGGACAGCAACGCCGACGGTTCCAATTGCCAGAGCCAGCAACGCGATGAGGAGATACGTAGGGAAGTCCCACGAGTTCATTGCGTAAAGTGAGCCGATAGCGAAACCGGCAATCGCGAGGCGTCCTCTGTCTCTCCTCAGGAACGATTTATTCTCACGAAGGCGTCCGAGCGTGAGGAGCATCCAGGCGAACATCAGAGCCATGACTGTGTAGGGAAGTGCCAGCACGTGCGGATGCAGATCGCCGAGAATGAAGCTGAACGAGGGGAACTCACTAATCGGATTCGCGCCGCTCTCCGGGTCGTCGGCGATAATCCGGGTCGATTGCCACCCGATGCCATCGAAGAACCACGCGTTCCATTGGGATTTTGCGGCTTCCACAACCCGGGACGCCGCCCAGGGGTTGCCGACTATGACCAAAAGGATGGCTGCAATGAGGCCACCGATGCGTGCCACGAGATTGCTGTACCAGCGAGACAGGATGTTTGCCGCAAGGCCGATCACGGCCACGCAGGTCATTGCAAAGACGGAGGCGAGCGCCAGGTTGAAGACAATAGCGGGGCTGGTGCCGATCATCTTGCCGAACGCGGCCCAAATCGCATAGCCGAGGTAGTAGTAATTGACCGGTTCACCGGCGAGCCAGGCGTCCGCGGGCGGCATTGAAGTCGAGTTCATGCTTGAGGCAAGCATCATCAGGTCCGATGGTTTCTCCTGCAGGTTTGCTGCCGGCCCGTAGCCGCGGAACCAGAGGAAGAAGCCGAATGCCGCCCCGTGCCCGGCTTCGGCGATCAGAAGATGCCGAAAGGTATTGGCGTTGAGTACACCTTCACGCCAGCCCAGTCCCCACGCGACAGCGCCGAGAACAAGCGCTGAGATCCAGAGCGTGACGGCCGTGAACGGGACGATGGCGTCGCCAATGCTGGCAAGGAACCAGATCGGCCAGACGAGAAAGAGAGCGGACAGGGGACGGACGACACTTACACCACGATCGGTCATGCCTCGAAAGACCAGTACCGTGAATGGCGCGAGCCCAATGGTCACCAGGGTCGTGACAAGGTACCAGCGAAGGGTGACATCGAACCAGTCCAAAGAGGTTGTCCTCGGTGGCCCGGCGGAGATCGGCACGAGATGGCTCCGGGCCACGTGAGCGGCGCGCCTGCGCCGGGAAAATCGGGTTGTACGCGGCAAGCACCGCCGGTGCCAATGCTACCCGATCGGTGTAGTGGTGGCAGGATCCCTGACGTGTCCTCTACGCGCCCGCCCGGATGCGGCCCTGCGTACAACAACAGCCTCTGGTCGACACCCTATCCGAAAGGACGGGGTCAACATAGGCGGTCAGGGTAAGGAATTCCTAGATTAGCCCGCGCCGGATGGCTTCGGCCACGGCATGCGCGCGATCGACAGCACCGAGCTTCTGGAAGATCGATTGCAGGCGTTTCTTGATCGCAATCTCGCTGCGGTTCATGGCGATACCGATTTCGCGATTGGTGGCGCCCTGACTGGCCCGGCGGAGAATCTCCCGGTCGTCCTCGGAGAGGTCGGCGTCTCGCGCAGTCTTTTCTCGCGCGAGCCCGCCGAACTGCTCCAGAACTCCATTCAATAGCTCAGGGCTGAGTTGGCGTCGACCGCGCGACGCATCGCGGATGGAACTGATGAGCTGATCGGAGGGAGTGCTTTTCAGCAGGTACCCATCAGCGCCGGCTTCCAGTGCCTGGGTCACGTACGCCTGGTCGCCATAGGAGGTTAGGACGATAATCGCGCCCTCATACTCCTGCTCACGGAGACGCCGGGCTGTCTGGATGCCCGTCGCGCCTGGCATACGGAGATCGAGCAGGATGACATCCGGATGCAGGAGTTTGGCCTGCGTAATAGCCGACGATGCGTCGTGCGCTTCGCCGGTAACGTCAATATCTCCGGCCACGTCGAGCAATTTACGCAGGCCCTCGATGACGACAGGGTGATCATCGACCAGGAGTACAGAAATCACGTGCGGGGTGTCCTATGGGTTGC
>JAUJLY010000107.1 GCA_030447145.1 Thermomicrobiales bacterium | reverse complement strand
AGAAGTACGGCCTCACCGACCATCACATCGCCGAAGCAGCCGAATCGCTCATTGGTATGCATTCCGTGGAGAGTCAATGAGCGCTCTCCCTCGGGTTGCCCTCATAGGGTGCGGGCGCATCGGACAGGTTCATGCACGAACCCTCACATCACTGCGGCACCTGTGCGACTTCGCGGTGATCGATGACCGGAACGTCCAGGCAGCCCAGGTTACAGCTAGCTTCTTGGACGTCCCGAGAGCTACTGCGGATAGTGAGGCAGTGATAGCCGATCCGGACATCGACGCGGTCATCATCGCTTCTTCAACGGAGACGCATGCTCCCTACATCGAGCTCGCCGCTTCGCATGGCAAGGACATCTTCACGGAGAAGCCGATCGCCCTCGACCTCGAGTCGACGCAGCAGGCCCTCGCAGCGGTCGAACGAGCAGGCGTCCGGCTCCAGGTAGGATTCCAGCGACGCTTCGACGGAGGCTATGCAGCGGCGAAGCAGGCAATTGAAGGCGCGGAACTGGGCTCGATCGAGATGATTCGGGACGCGATGCGCGATCCGGAACCTCCCCCCGTGGACTACATCAAACGGTCCGGCGGCCTGTATCGCGACATGACGGTTCACAATTTCGATTGTGTCCGGTGGCTCATGGGCGAAGACCCGGTTGAGCTACATGCCACCGCCAGCACGCTGGTAAGTGATGAGTTCCGCAAGGCGAACGATTTTGATACCAGCATCGTGACCCTCCGATTCCAATCAGGAGCGCTCGCCTCGATTGAAAACAGTCGCAGGTCGGGCTTCGGCTACGATGTCCGTACCGAAATCTTCGGGTCAGAAGGCGCCCTCATGGTCGGTCAATCCCGGGCCTTGCCGGTCCGTCGCCTCTCGGCATCCGGCGTGCTGGAAGACCACCAGTACTTCTTCCTTGAACGCTTCCGCGATGCCTACCGCGAGGAACTGGTCGCGTTCCTCACAGCACTACGCGATGACGCTCCCGTTGCAGTGACCGGTGAGGACGGCCGTGCAGCCCTCGTGCTCGCGTATGCCGCGGAGCGCTCGCTCCGGGAGAACCAGCCAGTGCCAATCGACCTGAAGGAGGTCTCCTATGCCTGACGCCGAGAAGATGCTGATTCATGCTGAGTCACCCGAGGGCACTGGTCGTGTGCTTGAGGTGACCCCTCAAAGCGCCGGCTGGAAATACGTCGGTTTGACCGTCCAGAAGGTCGCACCGGGCGGTGTCTGGAACTACTCATCACCAGTCGACGAAATCTGCATCGTGCCTCTTCGCGGCTCGGCGGTCATCACTGACGGCCAGGAGGAATGGACCGTCTCCCGACCCGGCACCATGTTCGACGGAAAGCCGACGGCCCTCTATCTTCCAGTCGGCAGTAGCTTCAAGGCAACCTCTGGTGAGGGCGCCGAGCTCGCCGTCACGTCATCCCGGGCGACGCGCACGTTCCCGGCAAAGCTGATCGAGCCGGATGATATCGATGTCGAGATCCGTGGCGCCGGTAACGCTGCCCGCCAGATCAGCCATATCATCAAGCCGGACTTTCCGGCCGATAAACTCCTCGTCGTCGAAGTCTTCACACCATCAGGCAACTGGTCGAGCTTCCCGCCGCACAAGCATGACGTCAGTAACATGCCGGAGGAAGCGGATCTAGAGGAGATCTACTATTACCGGATCCAGCCGGACGCCGGCTTCGGCCTGCAGCGGCTTTACTACGGCGATGGCTCCTTCGATCATGCCTGGGTGATCAAGGACGGCGATCTCCTGCTGGTCCCCGAGGGATACCATGCCTTTGCCGTCGCCCACGGTTACACGGGGTACTACCTCAACATCCTCGCCGGCGACGAACCAGAGCGGACGATGCAGCCCGCCGACGACCCCGCCTACGCATGGGTGCGGTCCACATGGAGCGATGCAATGAACGAGGGGATCTCCGGTTGGCGTGACGTCGATGACCGGGTCAATGGGGACGCGGGCAAACGAAAGGACCATTGGCCATGATGATTCGCGTCACCGCCGCACAGGCAGTCGTGCGCTATCTGGCTGCCCAATACACCGAGCGGGATGGCGTTGAGCAGTCCCTCTTTGTTGGCATGTTCGGCATCTTCGGACACGGCAACGTGACCGGTATCGGCCAGGCTCTCGAGGAGCATCGGGACCTCCTCACCTACTACCGATCACAAAACGAGCAGGCGATGGTCCATACCGCGGTCGCCTACGCCAAGATGAAGAACAGGCTCCAGACGTTTGCCTGCACCTCAAGCGTGGGACCCGGCGCCACGAACATGGTGACGGGCGCCGCCCTCGCGACGGTAAATCGCTTGCCCGTCCTGCTCCTTCCGGGGGACATCTTTGCCAGTCGCCGTCCCCACCCCGTGTTGCAGCAGCTGGAGTTCCCGGGATCGCAGGATGTCAGCGTCAACGACGCCTTCCAGCCCGTGTCGAGATATTTCGATCGGATTTACCGTCCGGAACAGCTCTTCTCCGCGTTGCCTGAAGCGTTGCGCGTTCTCACCGATCCGGCAGAAACCGGGGCCGTCACCCTCGCTATGCCCGAGGATGTCCAGACTGAGGCTTTCGACGTGCCGGAATCCTTTTTTGGGAAGCGGGTCTGGCACGTGCGGCGCCCGGCACCTCCTGAAGAGGTTCTGGTCGAGGCGGCGCGCTTGATCGCCGCGTCAGAGAAGCCGCTCATCATCAGCGGTGGCGGTACCATTTACTCCGACGCCAGCGAAGCGCTCGACGAATTCGCCACCCAGTGCGGCATCCCAGTCTCCGAGACCCAGGCCGGGAAAGGCGCTCTGCCATGGGACCATCCCTGGAACGTCGGACCCATTGGCGCAAATGGCGGTGTCGCCGCAAACCGCATTGCGAAGGACGCCGATCTCGTCATCGCCGTCGGCACACGGCTCGCGGATTTCGTCACCTCCTCGAAAGCAGCATTCCAGAATCCCAACGTCCGCTTCATCGGCATCAATGTCGCGAGCATGGATGCGCATAAAATGGGTGCCATGTCGCTGGTTGGAGATGCACGAGTGACGCTTGTGGCGCTTCAGAGGCTCGTGCTCGAGGAAGGCATCACCCGGAACGTCACGGATCTCGCATCCCAGGTCCAAGTCCTTCAGCGGGAATGGAACAGTCTTGTCGACGCCCAGCGAGTACTGGAGCCCAATGCTGAGACAACCCCGGCCCAGGTGATCGGCATGGTGAACGACGCCTCGAATCCCCAGGATGTCGTCGTCTGTGCCGCGGGCGGCATGCCGGGCGACCTCCTCAAGCTCTGGCGCACCGAGGATCCCAAGGGGTACCACGTCGAATACGGCTATTCATGCATGGGGTACGAGATCGCCGGCGGGCTAGGCGTGAAGATGGCCATGCCGGACCGCGAAGTCTACGTCATGGTCGGGGATGGCAGTTACCTGATGCTTCACACGGAGATCGTCACGGCCGTTCAGGAGGGGCAGAAGCTGATTATCGTCCTCGTGGACAATAGCGGGTTCCAGTGCATCCGCGGCCTTCAGATGAATTCTGGCTCTCCCTCATTCGGCAACGAGCTCCGCTTCCGGGAGGACACGACCAACGCCCTCACTGGCGCCTTTGTCCCGGTCGATTTCGTGAAGAACGCCGAGAGCCTTGGTGCCCGGGCGATCGCCGCCACAACGCCGGACGAGTTCCGATCCGCGCTGGAGGAAGCAAAGGCGGAATCCCGGACAACGCTCATCTACGTCCGCGTCGACACTGAGGTGCGGGTACCGAACTATGAAGGTTGGTGGGATGTCCCGATCGCGGAAGTCAGCGGGGAGGAATCGGTGCGGGAGGCTCGCGCCCGGTACGAGGAAGACATCCAGAAGCAACGCCTCTTCGTCTGATCCTTGTCGCAGAACGATCTCGCAAAGCAAAAGGCCGGAGCTAAACCGCTCCGGCCCTTTGCACGTTCTTCGGCTAGACGGTTTCTTTCACCCCACGAACATCCAATGTGTCGCGCAATCCATCACCCAGGAGATTGAGGCCGAGCACCGTCACCATGATCGCAAGACCAGGGAAGACACTGATCCACCAAGCCTGACGAATGAAATCCCTTCCCTCGTTCAAGGTAAGTCCCCATGTCGGCGTTGAGGGAGAGACGCCAAGGCCGAGGAACGTAAGCCCAGACTCCGCAAGGATGCCCAACCCAACCGCAAAGGTTGCCTGGACAATGACCGGTGCGAGCGTATTCGGGAGGATATGCATCAACATGATACGACGGTGAGATGCACCTATCGCCTTCGCCGCCAACGCATACTCCTCTTCCCGCAGGCGCAACACCTCGGCACGTACCACCCGCGCGAAGTCATCGAGATAGGCAACAGCAATGGCGATGATTATATTGCGAATACCTGCCCCGAACACTGCGACCATACCGACGGCGAGAATGATCTCGGGAAATGCCCACAGCAGGTCCATGAATCGCATGATGAGGGAGTCCAGCCATCCCCCGAAATATCCTGCGATGAGTCCGAGCGTGACCCCGACGACCATGGAAAGCACCGCAACAGAGATCCCGACCGTAAATGAGATTCGTGTTCCGGCCATCATCCTGCTCAGGATGTCCCGGCCAAAAGAATCCGTTCCGAAGAGATGATCCAGGCTTGGAGCAGCAAAGAGCTCATAGTCGTCGGCTTCAGGATCATATGGCGCGAGCAGGGGCCCAAAAATCGCTATGAATGCCAGGATGGCGACAATGACCAAGCCGATCAACACTTTGCGCTCGCTTCGCAGCCGGCGCCAGAAGCGGCGCCGGGTCGATGGCGCGGAGTCCACAGCAGCCGATACATCCGTTGCGACATCCGGGGACATGTTAATCATATTTGATCCTGGGATCGATGAGCGTATAGAGGATGTCCACGAGCAGGTTCGCAAATACGAAGATGACGGCTACGACGAGGATGGCGCCCTGCACCATGGGATAGTCCTTGTCGAAGATGGCACCAACCAGTAATCGGCCAATTCCGCGAATGGCGAAGACTGTCTCAATGACGACGGTTCCGCTCAGGAGCAAGGCGACCTGAATCCCGGCTACAGTCACGACCGGGATGAGCGAATTTCGCAGCCCGTGCCCGACGATGACCCGCTTCTCCGCCAGCCCCTTGGCCCGCGCCGTACGGATGTAATCGCTGCCCATCGCCTCGAGAAGTCCCGCCCGCACGAACCGCATAAGAATCGCGGCGTACCCGGCGCCAATGGCCATGCTCGGCAAGATGAGGTGTTTGAACCATTCCAGCACACCATCTTCGCTGATGGAGGCATAGCCGAGCGAGGGCAACCACCCGAGGTTCACGGCGAAGACCAGGATCAGGATAATGCCGAACCAGAAACTTGGCATGCTGACACCCAGGAACGCGAAGAGGCTTACTGCGAAATCGGCGAAAGAGTTCCGCTTCAGCGCCGCCAATACACCAGCGGGGACCGCGATCGTTGTCGCGATGACAAAAGAAAGGGCAGCGATACTCATGGTCTTGGGGAGGCCTGAAAGAATCGCACTCTGCACGCTCTCCGCGCCGGTAATCGAAGAACCCAAATCCGCGCGCAGGATGTCACCCATCCATTGAACGTACTGGATCAGTACATGCTCATCGAGTCCCAGTTTGCGACGGAGGGCGTCCGCTGCTTCCGGGGTGTACTCGGGACCGAGCATCTGGATTATTGGATCGCCCGGGATTGCCCTCATCAGGAAGAAGACCAGGGTCGCACATCCCCAGACAATGATGACGCTATGGATCAGCCGGCGAATGATGTATTGCGTCAATTGATCGCCTCCCCACGTTCTGCCTGGCAAGCAATGACCAGGCAGAACGCCCCACGAGGTTTCTGGATTTTACTGATCGAGCCAGACCGTCTCCAGGTAGCGCTGCTCGGGGATCGGAACGTAGCCCTGAACATAGTTGTAAAACGCAGTCACATCGGGCAGATGGTAGAAGAACCGGTATACGGCATCGTTGGCGACAAGCGTCTGGAGTTCCTGAAGAAGACGCGTTCGTTCCGCTTCGTCCGCAGTTTCCCTCTGTGCGTCGACGAGCCTGTCGGCTTCCGGGTTGTTGTACCCCTGCGGATTGGATGGACCGGTCGAGTGGAAGTAATTCCACACACCATCATCCGGATCAGCGTCGACGACACTGCCCAGCATCGTCATGTCAAAGTCACCCGCCGTGCGCCGTTCTACATAGGCGTTGGTCTGCATTTGGTCGACCTGCACATCCAGACCGATTTCGCTGAGTTGGCTACGGATCGTCTCCGTCACCCGCTGGTCCGCCGGAGTCCCGATGAGCTGCGGCTGTACTCCCTCAAGGCCTGCCTTCTTGGCCAGTTCCTTGGCTTCATCAAGATTGAAGGTTTGTGGGCTATCCACCTCATCTGCCGGGACATACACCCAGCCGAACGCAGGTGCGAGAGGGCCAATACTTCGGATAGCTCGACCGAAAAAGGCCTTCCTGTTCAGGTCATCGAAATCGATGGCCTTCACAACTGCCATCCGGGCATCGATGTTGTCCCATGGCGGCCGGTTGTAGCTCATTGTCAGGCCGTACCAGTTGGTTCCCGCGGCCTCAACCATGGTGATGTCCTCGACCGAGGAGATTTGCTCATACCCAATGAGCGGCACGATGTCCACCATGTCGACATCGCCGGCTTCGAGCGCGCTCACAAGCGTCGAAGGCTCCGCCACCAACTGGACCGTCACCTTATCCAATAGTGGTCGACCGGCGTACCAGTTCTCGAAGGCCACCATCTCGAAACCGCCACCCGTTTCTACAGTTTCTGGGACGATCATGAAGGGACCGCATCCGACCGGAGCTTGCCCGAATTGCTCGTCGCCCATCTCTTCAACGGCACGTTGCGGAACTGGCGCGAGCGCACGGCCGGGTCCCCGGCTACACGCCGTAGCAAGGAAGGGGGCATAAGGGGCGCTCTGCGTGATAATCAGGGTGCTGTCATCAGGTGCGGTGATATCTGTCACCAAGGCCAGCTTATTGGCCTGTGGTGAGGCAAAGTCGGGGTCTATGGTTCGCTCGTATGTATAGATGAAATCGTTCGCGGTAAGCGGATCACCATTGTGGAAGGTCAGACCGGACCGCAGGTTGAACGTGTATTCGAGTCCGTCCTCGGTCACTTCCCAGTCTTCCGCGAGGTCTGGAATGATCGCCAGTTCCTGATCGAACTGCACGAGGCCGGAAAAGAGATTGGACAGCAACTCACCGGCGACAATCCCAAGGTTTACCTGCGCCGGATCAAGGGTTGGAATCTGGCCGAGCCCGAATCCCCAACGCAGCTCTCCGCCCTGCTTGGCTTCCTGGCGGAGAGCGCCCATTACCCGCTGCGTTGTCGAACCTGAGGCCGAAGCGTTCGAGAGCTGCGCCGCGTATGCCGTGGCGCCGCTTGCTGCGGCAAGCTGTAACAGGGTACGCCGACTCACCCGTGGTCCACTGAGAACGCTCCAGTCAATCGTGCCGCGGTCCTTCATCTGTTGACTCCTTTGCGGGACTGCCAATGGGCGTCCGATACGAAGCATATCCTTGACATTGGTGTAGCAAGCAGTCTCACATGGGGTGAAAATATTGTCAACGAACTGCGCCGGGCCGAATACCTCATCGGCCGTGGACCTGATCAGGAACACGGATTCTTCTCCGATCTCCAACCCCGGCTACCACCGTCTGCGTACCAAGCAACACTTTCATGATTCCGGCACCATGCGCATTGGCCCGACCCCGACATAGATGCCCTCCATCGGGCGTCATCTGCGAAGCCGGTGCACAGGCTTTCCAACTCGCCAAAGAAGCGCCAGGCGGAGCCAATGATTGTTCACGCGATGTGAGGCTTCGATTTCCTCACGATGAGAGATCTTTCTTTCGCCCCCAGTGCGGTCTTTAAGCCAAAATCCATGTGTGTTCTGCTCAACGGCCCGTGCACCCTCACCAGTCCGATACTGAGTTGTCTTCCCGCCGAAGCGCCATCAAGCCCTGAGGTTGATACGGATGGGCCAAAGCCGCCTCTTCATCGAGCTCCACACCCAGACCCGATGCGCCACCACTGAAGAGATTGCCACCTTCGAGCCACATATCGGTCCGGACGATATCGGGCATGACGTCGGGTCGCCAAACCAGTTCCTGGACAGCGAAGAGCGGGGTAGAAAGGTCAAAGTGGAGACATGCCGCAGTGGAGACTGGTCCTAAGGGATTGTGCGGGACTTGCTCTATGTAATGCGTCTCGCACCAACCGGCCACCTTCCTCGCCTCCGTCAGCCCCCCGCC
>JAUJLY010000106.1 GCA_030447145.1 Thermomicrobiales bacterium | reverse complement strand
TTTGTCGTCAGGGAGTCATTGCTCCGTGAAGCTCGTATCGTTCCAGGTGTCTACCCCGATTGGCCCGGTTGTTCGAATTGGCGCCGTTGGACCACAAGAGGCGTTTGTGGACCTCAACGCCGCGTACACGCATCGACTCATGTCGGACGGGAGTGCTCCCGAGGCCGCGCGGCGGATCGCGGCAGCCGTACTCCCGTCCGACATGGTCGAGTTCATCGCCGGCGGATCGTTCTCGTTCCAGGCCGCGCACGATGCGCTTGACTATGCAGCGGGGCAAGGAGCCGCTCTCGAGGCTCCACAGGTGATCTACGATCCTGGTGGCGTCACATTGCTGCCGCCTGTGCCGCACCCTCCCCTGTTGCGGGATTTCATGGCGTTCGAGACGCATCTGAAGAACATTTACCCGAAACTTGGCCGGGACATTCCACCCGAGTGGTACAAAATGCCCGTCTACTACAAAGGCAATCCGGGAAGTCTTGGCACGCACGGTCAGAAGGTGCAGATCCCTTCCTATGCCGACGAACTGGATTACGAGTTTGAACTTGCAATCGTGATCGGGAAGTCCGGCAAGGATATCCCTCGAGAAGAGGCAATGGATCACGTCTTCGGTTTCATGATCTACAACGATTTCAGTGAACGGGTGATCCAGGGTAGGGAAATGTCGGTTGGGTTAGGGCCAGCGAAAGGCAAGGATTTCCACAACGCCCACGTGTTTGGGCCGTACCTGGTAACCAAGGATGAGATCGCGAATCCTTACGACCTGAGGATGACCAGCAGGGTGAATGGTCAGACGCTGTGTGACGACAATTCCGGGACGATACATTGGAAGTATGAGGACATGATTGCCCACGCCTCAATGAGCGAGCGGATCGCGGTGGGAGAAATATTCGGGACAGGCACGGTAGGGAACGGATCTGGCGCGGAGCTCGGCCAGTTCCTCAATCGCGGTGACGTTATAGAGCTAGAGGTGGAAGGGCTGGGTGTCCTCCGCAATCGGGTGAGCTAGCTCAATCGCGGCCGGGTTCAATCGGCTGACTATCCCGCGTAGTCGCGGCTCGTCTTGAACGCCATCTCCATAAGGTGTCTTGCGGTAATCGCAGTACCACTTGACCGTTGAGACGATGAAGTTGCAAATGGAGCTTGAGCAAATCCAGTGTCTACCGTAACAACATATTGGTTGGCAGTCTGTCAGTGACGCCGACCACACGACCCCTTAAAATAGAGTGGCTTTGAAGACTGGGGACGGTGTGGGAGGCCTTGGTCATGAGCATGCCCGTTCCATGCCGAAAGCTGGTCGTATGTAAGAGTGGCATCCCGTGGGAGATGCTCCCGCTGGAGTTAGACTGCGGCTCGGGCGTGACCTGCTGGCGTTGCTTGCACCACTGGCAGGGGGCCGGCGCCTGCGACGTCATCGTTCGGGAAATGCATCAGCCTGCACAACGGAGCGCTGGATCCGCATGCGTCGGCAGCCGGGGCGAGCGACGGTTGCAACAGAACGATCATTCTGCGAGCCACAGTCAAAATAATCGGGGGAGTCGGGCTCTAGTTCGGAGCGTTGGCTGTCCACATCCTCCGGCCCGTGGACTACCACCATCCGTCGCACTCCGCCCAGGGAATGATACCCAATCCCTGGCCCATGTGTACGGCCTGTTACCGACTCCGGAGCACAGTTCGAATATGCGTTGTCTTCATCGTCCTTTCGATACTCAAGGTTCGCTCAATCGGAACGCTATTTATGGTGTCACTCGATTGTGGCAGTCAGGACGTCCTAACCGGTGGATTTGAACGCCGTCTCAACGGCCGTGGTGGTGCCGTGGCAAGTTCAGGGGCGTACTCCGTCTAGCAATGCGGCCAAGGTCCCCCCGAGGATTGCGTCTTTGTCGGACTCTGGTATGAAGGTACAGTGCGAGCGGACGACCTCCAGGGCTTGGCGATAGGTCATGAAGAAGCGAACGACGGGATAGTCGGATCCCCAGCACATCCGCTGCGGCCCGAAGTGCTCATAGAGTGTGCGAAAAATCCACATCGTGTCACCGTATGGATAATCCCACTCCACCTGTGAGCAGTATGCGAAGCCTGAAACTTTGATGTAGATGTTTGGAACCGAGGCTGACGAAAGCACCTCCTTCAGCCCGTGATAAGGTACACCTTCCTCTGCGCGGACCCCCGCTAGGTGATGACAAAGGAACGGCACCGAGGGAAACCGCCTTGCTATTTCTCGAATGACCGGCTGATGGTGGGGCTGGCAGGCGATACTGGCTATGAGCTGATTCTCTGCGGCGACCTGCAAGAATCTCTCGCCATCGGGGCAATGCAGCCACTCACCAGAATCGTTATTGTGGAGATAGTGAGTAAATCCCTTGATCGGCCAGGCTGCAGCCATCTGCGCGAGTCGATCGGCGGCTTGTGGAGCGTGATACGTCGATGACCAATAGCTGTCAGCGTCGACCAGTTGCGCAATCCGGTCCGGATAGCGCACCGCCTGATCGGCGATGTATTGGTTGTTGTCCGGGTTACGATCGATCTGGGCACAGACCACCATGGCCTGATCGATGCCATGCTGGTCCATTTCGTGCAGCAGTTGTTCGATTCTGCCTCGGCTCGCGTCATCCGGAACCGGTGGCTGATAGGGCCAGAGCTCCCAAGCGTGACAATGACTGTCGATGATTACCACTCACCTACTCCCCTCTTGTACCCGAGGCGAGGAAGTCCTCGTTCACGGAAATTCCGATGCCTGGCATGTTGCTCGGGCGAATCGTCCCGTCTTGCGGCAATGGCGTCCCGTCGAGAAAGGGATAAAGTGGCCGGATCGGGTTCGGCTCGCCCGGATTCCCGATCACCACCCACTCGGCAAGCGGGCAGTTGGCCGTCGCCAAGATGAAGTGAAGCCCCCAGGGATGCAGGCCACCGCCGTGCGGAATCAGGTCGAGTCCCCACGCCGATGCCATGGCGGCGATTTTCTTCGCTTCGGTGATGCCGCCCACCCAGGCGAGATCAGGTTGCAGGATATGGCAACAACGGCGAGCGATGAGTTCCTTGAAGCCCCAGCGTGTGTACTCGTGTTCGCCCGTTGCGACCGGAACCTGTGACTTCGCGGTGAGTTCGGCATACCCTGCATAGTCATCCGGAAGGAGGCACTCCTCGATCCAGCGAATCCGATAGGGCTCGATCAATCGCGACATGCGGAGGGCATAGTCAACGTTCCACGCCATATAGCAGTCCAGCATGATCTCGCTATCTGGCCCGGCAATGTCGCGCGTCTTCTCAATGAGCTGGACATTCTTTCGCATGCCGTCCCATCCATCGGCAGGACCATGCGGCATAGCCAGTTTGAACCCCCGAAAACCAAGCTCTTTGTAAAACGCGACGTCGTTCCCTGTTGAATAGACCGGGATCGTTTCTTTCGTTGCGCCTCCGAGCAAACGCCACACCGGTTGTCCAGTCGCCTTGCCGATGATGTCCCACAAAGCGATATCGATCCCGCTGATTGCCATGATCGGCAATCCCTTGCGTCCATACGGCAACGAAGATCTGAACATTTGATCCCAGAGTTTTTCGACGTCGAACGGGTCCTGACCGACCAATAGATGCCGGAAGTGCTCCTCGATGATGATCCTTGCGCCGGCTGGAACGGTACAGCCGATACCCTCAATGCCATCGTCAGTGCTGATTCGCACAAGGAGATCCGGTCCCCAGTGGGCGGTCCAGGACGAACGCTTTGCTTTGTATTCCGGGTAGATTGACATCGGGTTTGCGACGAGCGAGTCTGACAGCCATGACTTTGGCTTCGTCTCGTCGACCCGCACCGGTGTCACCGACACGTGAGTAATGCGCATCTTGACCTCCACTCCCGATTGATCGATAGGAGCCTTCGCTATCGATCCAGCTTAGCCAGCTCTCCGTTGCGAACTCTTTGCCCGATCGATGTAGGAGCGGCTACGTGGCGGTCGGGTTCGCTCTACGGACTTTCCTTTTCACGACGACCTATCCGATCATACGACAACGCAAACTCTGTAAATCGCCGCTCGATGGTGGTTCGTTGAAGGCATCACGGTGTCTGGTCAAAAAGGACAGAGGGAATCATGAGCCAGATGCATCACCGTCTGCGGTTCGCATACAGCACCATCAACTGGGGCACCACCTGCGACATCACGAAAGCGTTTACCGATATCCGCGAAGCCGGTTGGGGTGCCGTGGAGCTCTTTGGACACTCGCTCGATGTCTTGGGAACTCCCGGGCATTTGTCCGTATCGCTTGAGGGGTTAGTCCCGGCGACGTCGTTTGCCGGAATTGAGATTCCCGATTCGGAGTTGCAACGAACCAGGCTTCGGAACCAGATTCGCTTCGCGGCGGAAATCGGCGCCGAGGCGTTCGGGCTCGTCGGTGGCGGTCGATTACGGTGGCGGCCTCCGACCACTAGCGAGTACGCCGAGGTGGCGGCATTGTGCGAGGACCTCGCTGTATTCGGGCGCGACCTTGGTGTCTCGGTCAGCTATCACCCACACGTCGCGTGCACGGTCGAAACGTCTGATGAGATCGACCTGTTGGTGAGTCAGACCAGCGAACTCAAGCTCTGTCTCGATCCATCACATATCGCGCTCGTTGGTGAGGATCCGCTGATAGTGCTCGACAACTACTGGCACCGCCTTGGCTACATTCATCTGAAGGACTGGGGAAAGGGAAAGTTCGCTGAACTGGGCCGGGGGACAATCGATATCGACTTTCCAGGAATCCTAGCGGAACTGTCTCGACGGGAGTTTGCTGGATGGATCGTCGTCGAGCAAAGCCAAAGTAATGTGTCACCATTGGAAAGTGCGCGGATTAACGCCGGATACCTGACTGAACTCGGCTATGGCATTGGTTGACGTCGATTGGCGATGACTCGCCGCGGTGATCTTCCTTTACACAATCGGTCGTTGCGATCCGGGAAAGGTAACATCTATGTTAGCGCTCGCGCTTGTGGGCTGCGGGGGAATGGGTCGCCGCCATATTACCGGCCTTCACAAGCTTCAGGAGATCGGAGCGCAACGATGGGAGCTCGTCGCGGTATGCGATGTGATACCAGAGAATGCCTTGCGTGCCGCGAATCTCGCCGAGGACCTTCTGGGCAAGCGGCCAATGGTATTCGCCTCGACCGAGGAATTGCAGGCGGCATCCAACAAGGCCGATGCGGTTATCGTGACCACCTCGCCTGACCTGCACGCGCCGATTGGTATTGTGGCCCTGGCGGCTGGAATGCATGTCATGGTCGAGAAACCCATCGCGCTGACCGTCGGCCAAGGTGCGTCCTTAATCGACGCAGCAAACCGGGCAAACCGCAAGCTGGCGGTCGCCGAGAACTATCGTCGCGATCCGATCAATCGACTCGCAAGGGCGCTGATCGACGCAGATGTGCTCGGACCGCTTCATCTCTTCTCGCAATCATTTTCCGGATTGGGCGGCAAGGTCATTATCACGCCTTGGCGGCACCGGAGGCGGTCTGGTGGCATTGTGGTCGACATGGGGATTCACTATGCCGATCTCATGGAGTACTTCGTTGGCCCGATCCAGCAGGTGTTTGGGTTCAATGCCATTGTGGACAAGCAACGGGTTGACGATGCGGGCACCCGCCATGACGTCGACGCCGAAGACCTTTCGGTTGGTGTGGCCCAGTTCGAGAACGGGGCCATCGGCAACTGGCTGATCGACCTTGCAGGTCGAGGTGCGTCTCATTTCACGCGGATCGCCTATGGGCTGGGCGGGACATTGTCGATCCCGCACGACCGGTCGGGGCGGTCGCTTGAGTTGACACTCCGTCAGTCTGGACAAGACCTGAGAATTGAGCCGGCGGAGCAACTTGCGCTCGTTCCAGACTTTCAGCTCGATGACGTCACGGCCAAGCTGTTTGGCGGAACCCGCCTGAGTTCATATCAGTTGGAATTTCAGCACATCGATGCCAACCTGCTTGCCATTGAACATGCCGACTTTGCTGCCGCGATAATCGACGACCGCGCGCCAGAGGTTGACGGCGAGGTCGGTTTGCGCTCGCTCGCGATCTCGTATGGGTTCCTCGAAGCCGAACGGCTTGGTCGGCCTCTGACTATCAAGGAACTGACCGGCAGCCTCAACACACCGTACCAATCGGAACTCGACCTGCCCGCTCGTGGGGGTGTCTCATGACGACCTGGTCTGGCACCATGGATCTTGGCATCGTACACGCGCTTGCCTTCCCGGAATGCCGCGGCGGTGAAGGACCGATTGTGGAAACGCTGACGCGGATCGTGGAAGATGCGGATTTCGGCGCCGTGGAAATAGCTCCCGTCCGTGATCCCGGCGTCCGTGAACATGCTCGACAGCTGCTGAGCTGGAGCGGTCTTCAGGTTGTCTACCTTCCGATCCTGCCCATGTTGTTTGACGGCATCGATATCGCGAGTGGCGATCCTAAACGACGAAACGCTGCCCGTGAGCGACTACATGTACTGATCGAAGAGGCTATTTCGTTTGATTCGACCTTGGCGATGATCGGTACGCCTCCTGATCCAGGGCCTCGTCATCGAGGACCGGTGCTGGAGCGGCTGGTCGAGGATATCCAAGAACTATGTGCATATGCTGATGCCCGATCGATAAAGCGCCGGCTGTGCATCACGCTTGAACCATTTGACCGCGACGTGGAAAAGAAACGAATCATCGGTCCAACCACTGAGGCTGCGGCGCTCGCCGACGCCGTTGCTTGTGAAAACTTCGGGCTCACGGTGGATCTCAGCCATTTGCCCCTGCTGAAGGAAACGGCAGAGCACGCAATCGCCGCCGCCGGAAGACACCTGATCCACGCGCACATCGGCAACTGCATCATCGATGATCCTGATTGCCCGTTCTTCGGCGATTTTCACCCACGCTTCGAGCATCCGGCGGGTCGCAACGACGTGGCTGAAGTCGTCGACTATCTCTGGCAACTCGAGAACTTCGGCTTCTGGGCAAATGCGCGGTCGCGTTTGAGGTCAACGCCGATTCTCTCGATGGAGCTTAAACCGAACCAGCTCGATAACGAAACCAGCGGCGCGATTCTCGCCAACGGCAAGCGAACGTTTCATCGCGCCTGGGCGGAGCTCTATCAGGAAGACCTTGCAACCCGAACGAGCACCCGGTGAAGAAACTCAAAATCGTGGTCTGGGACAACATCGGCAATACCTTGCTCGGGATGCGCCCATGGGATGCTTGGCCAAGCGGGATTCAGCGTCGATTGACCATTGAGGATCAAAATGCGAGCGCACGCGTTGTTCAGTTGGAGGAAGTTTTATCTGGGCACGAGTTCGAGCTTGTCTGGCTCTACGACCCGGTGAAGTCGCAACGTGGGTTCCGCGACTTGTTCCAGGAGGTAGATGCGCGTCTTGTCGATACGACGGACCCCGGCGCAATCGACAGGGAACTCGCCAACACCGACTTCTTGATTCTCCACAAGGAGAACTTGCCTGCAGGGGCACTGGATGGGGCAACCAGGCTCCGTTTGATCCAGCATCTCGGTAACGATTATCGAGGAGTCCCGCTCGACGCGGCGAGAGAACAACAGATACCGGTAGCTGCGACTCCCCTGATCAATTACTCCGCCGTTGCCGAGCATGTCTGGGCAATGATCCTCCTCGACCTGAAGCGACTGGCCGATCAGCGCGCCTACATGGTACGCCGTGACTACCTGAACGAATGGGGTGCCTATCATCCCGGAGTGCGGATTGTCAGTGACCTCACACTGGGACTGCTGGGGCTCGGAGAAATCGCCAGACCAGTCGCGCAGATCGCCAAAGCGTTCAACATGCGAACGGTGTATTGGGACATTGAGCGTTTCCCCGAGCTGGAGCAACGTCTCGGCGTCGAGTTCGTCAGCTGGGACGACGTGTTCAACCAATCAGACGTGCTCAGTGTGCAATTGGCGCTCAACGAGCAGACCGAAGGCGTTATCGGTGCTCGAGAGTTTTCGCTCATGAAGCCAACCTCACTCTTCGTCAACACTGCTCGTGGCAAATTGGTCGACGAACAGGCGCTGGTCCATGCATTGAGGTCAGATGAAATCAGGGCTGCTGCCCTGGATGTCTATGCCGAAGAACCACTGCCAGTCGATAGCCTCCTCCATGCCCTGCATGAAGACAAACAACATCGAGTGACACTCACCCCGCACTCCGCGGCACAAGGACCATGGACCTGGGTCCGTGATTCACAAGAGTTGTGGTTCAACGTTCGGCGAGTCCTGGACGGTGAACCCGTCAAGCACCTCGTGTCGTAGGTTCGACGAAGCATGAGCAAGAAGCGGATCAG
>JAUJLY010000105.1 GCA_030447145.1 Thermomicrobiales bacterium | reverse complement strand
CGGAGGACGGTAGTCGGTCATGCAATGCTCCTTAATGCTCAGTGCACCGTTAGAGAACACGGGTTATCTCATCAGAATCGTAGCGGCGAAGTTGCACCGTTTCATCTCCAACGACGAGTTGTATGCCATGCGCAATATGGGTGAGCCTGCCGATTCGGGTAACCGGAATGCCTGCGGTCTCCAGCGTCTCCCGGAGCTTCTCACCAGTTCCCGGTTTCACTGCTATGAGCAAGGCTCCTGAACTCAATAGACCTAGAGGGTCGATGCTTAGCTGGTCGCAGATTAGCCGGGTCTCCTCTCGCACGGGGATCGAATCATGTTCGACAAGAGCCCCGAGGGACGATGCTTCAGCCAGCTCGTGGACCGCCGTGGCGATACCTCCCTCGGTCGGATCGTGCAGGGCAGTTACCACTCCGGACGCCAACGAAGCAAGCGCGTCAGGGACCACCGACACTCCGGGGTCCCTAAGCAATAGTTTTGCCCTTTCGATGACATCCTCACCCAGCGCGGCAAGCTCCGTACCACAATCGTGGCCGAGCAGGGCCGTGCCCTCGATACCGATCCATTTTGTGACGTACAACTCGTCGCCTGGAGAGGCTTCACCCGGGCGGAGGAGACCAGTTGGCCCGGGTACGCCGAGCATTGTCCCTACGAGCAACGGGCGGTCAACGCCCAGAGTAATTTCGGTGTGACCGCCTATCAGGGCAACGCTTGCTTCGACACATGCTTCCCGAAGATCAGAAAAAAGGAGCTCCACGGTTGCCGGGGTGGTCTTTCCCTCGGGTAGGAGCGCGACGACCGTCAGCCAGCGGGGAATGCCACCCATGCATGCGATGTCATTTGCGTTCACGGCGACGAGGTACTGAGCTGCCCCGTCAGTAGCCAAGGTGATGGGGTCGCTCTTGACCAGTAGGGTCTCTTCCCCGAGCAATACGGCTGCGGCGTCGAACCCATACTTAGGCTGCACAATGACAGAAGGGTCTTCGGGCGTCCGGTACTGTGATATGAGGCGGGCCAAGAGCTCCCCCGGGAGCTTCCCCGAGGTCAGGGGCTGGGATGTCGCGTCTCGCATCTTATTGATCGGCTTCATCCTCGCGTGCAAATTCTGTCACACGCAGTTCGGCGTCCGCGATAAGTGATCGGCACTGATCAATGAGATGCGCGCCAGCCTTATAGTTGGCAATCGACTCCTCCAGCGTCAAATCTCCGCTTTCAAGGGCAGAAACGATCTCCCGGATCTTCTGCAGGGCATCTTCAAAAGATATTTGTTCCTCAGTCCTGCCATCCCTGGTATCAATCATCCTGATACATCCCTTTCTGCCAGTGGGCTGGAGTGCCGCCTGACGTCCGTAACCTGTGCGGTCAATTCTCCGTCGGCAAGCACGGCGCGGACCGAGGTCCCCGGCTGAGCCTGGCTGACTTCCCTCACTGGGGAACCCGTATCCATATTGTAGACAAAGCTGAAGCCGCGGCACATGAGCGCGTGTGGGTTGAGCGCCTCAAGAACCTCGTGAAAGGCATCGGTATCGTGCCGCGCGAACTGGAGTCTTTGACGTATTGCAAGGTGGAGCCGATCTTCCAGTGGTGCCAGATCCCTCCGAAGCGAGGTGACTGCGGCCGTTGGAGAGACGCGGGCAAGGCGAGCCTGCATGTCGTCCAGGACCTGAAGCGACTGCTCGAGGCGATTTTGCATCTCAACACGAATGCGCACGTGAGCCTCATTGAGAGCGTCATTGATGGCGCTGAGATCTGGCACGGCTATCTCGGCGGCGGTAGAAGGAGTAGGCGCCCGTACATCGGCTGCGTAGTCACTGAGTGTCATATCGGTTTCGTGACCCACCGCAGAGACGATCGGAACACGGGACGCAAATATAGCGCGAACAACCCTTTCATCGTTGAACGCCCAGAGATCTTCGAGAGATCCACCTCCTCGTCCAATGATGATGACATCGGGTTCAGCAACTTCCTGAAGGTAGACCAATGCCTTCACGAGCGAATCCGGCGCCGTCTCCCCCTGAACGCTTGCAGGGGAAAGAATAAGGTGGGCCAGTGGGAAGCGTCGGCCGACGACCTGCTGGATGTCGTGCCAGACCGCCCCTGTGGCTGAGGTAACGACGCCTATCCGTCCTGGAAAGAGGGGCAGGGGACGCTTGCGCGAGGGGTCGAATATGCCCTCGGCTTCGAGCTTCTGCCGACGCTCCTCAAGCCTCAGTTGCAGCAATCCCGTCCCCTGGGGCTGGAGCAAATCAACCTGTAATTGAAGAGTTCCTCGCGGTTGATAGAACGTCATGCTGCCATGCGCAATGACGCGGTCGCCCTCCCGCGGGATCATCTTTTGCCGAGCAAGCGTGGTCCGCCACATGACCGCGCTCAGCTGGCTCGCTTCATCTCTGAGGGTGAAGTAGGCGTGGCCAGAACGGGCAACCGAGAGATTGGAAACCTCGCCGTCGACCCAGAGGTCCTGCAGATCGTCATCGTCCTCGACAAGCACTTTGAGGAGAGAGGTGAGCTGGTCAATTGAGACAATCCGGAGCATCAACCAAGCGAGTCCGTTTGGGATACCCGCATAAGGGGAGATCCGTACTCAACCGGTTGCGCGTTTTCCACGAGGACCTCGACCAGAACGCCCGAATAATCCGCAACGATCTCATTCATGATCTTCATTGCTTCGACGATTCCGATTACCTGGCCAACCTCAATCTCATCGCCCAGCTGGACAAACGGTGCCTCTCCCGGGGCGGGCGCCGAATAGTACGTGCCGATCATCGGCGCGGTTATAAGGTGACCTTCGGGCTCTCTTTGCGGTAATGCAGCCATCCCCGATTCCGTGCTGGCTACTCCCTGGGCGGCGGCGAGGGTGGACGAAGCACCTCTCAGGCGAATGGTCACATCACCGGTGGAGAGATCGAGCTCGCTGATGCCACCCTTGGACATCATGGAAATCAGCTCCCGAACGGCTTCAATCACTCCGTCGGTCGTCGATGACGGCGAGCTGTTTTGATCGTCTTGACCGGTCATGCCTTACACCTGTGTCGTGGGCAATCAGCGTGGTCACGCCATGCCTCTATTGCGGGCAGCCGTCCGCCGCGCCCGCAGATGGTAAAGAAAGCGGGTCCTGATCTCAGAACGTAATTCTTCAAATGACGCGCTCGATGTATTCCCCGGTGCGCGTGTCGACCTTAAGTTGATCGCCCTCATTGATGAAGAGCGGCACGTTGACCGTCAAGCCGGTCTCCAGCGTTGCCGGTTTATTACCCCCGGTGGCCGTGTCACCCTTGAAGCCCGGGTCTGTCTGCGTCACGGCAAGGACAACAGAAGTTGGAAGCTCTACGTCAATCGGCTCGCCATTATAAGTCAGGAGATCGATCACGTCGTTTTCCTTCAAGAATCTTTCGGCATCGCCAACTGCCTTGCGATCCAGCGCTATCTGCTCGAATGTCTCTGTGTCCATAAAGTGGAACTGGTCGCCTTCGGCGTAGAGGAATTGCACGTGCTGGCGCTCCAGTCGGACAAGGTGGAATTTCGTTCCCGCCATTACGGTCATCTGCGTATTGGAGCCTGTCCTCAGGTCACGCAGGGTCATACGCAGCTGCGCCGAGCCCCGGCCCTGCTTGTTATGCGAGAACTCGATTACCTTGACGAGCTTGCCATCAATATCCAGTGTTACACCCTTACGAACATCGCCTGTATCAATCATGCATTCTTCTCCTGCGTTGCTTCGACGGAACGCTTCGGTGAACTCGTCAGGTTTTGGGCGCCGTCCTCGGTAATGAGCACAACGTCTTCAATGCGAACACCGCCCCACTCTGGAATGTAAAGGCCAGGCTCGATTGTCACGACGTGGCCAGGCTCGAGTGTATCCCGGGAACGCATGCTCGCAGACGGAGCCTCGTGAACTCGTAAGCCAAGGCCATGCCCTAGGGAATGGACGAAATAGTGCTCAAGACCCTGCGCCGCAAAGACATCACGCGCAGCAGAATCGAGCTCGATTCCTCTTACCCCGGGAGCCGCCTTGGCCAACGCCGCGTCGTGTGCGGCCTGGACGGTCCGGTACATGGTAACAAGTTGCCCGGATGGCTGCCCAAACCAGATGGTTCTCGTCAGATCCCCTGCGTAACCCTGGTGAAGCGCGCCCATATCAATGATGATCGGCTCTTCCTCCTGGATGGTCCGGTCGCCCGGAGCATGATGCGGTTTCGCGGCATTCGGTCCGGACGCGACAATCGTCGGAAATGCCTCGCCATCGCTGCCGGCACGTCGCAGTTCCTCGGCGATGATTTCAGCCGCCTGTTTTTCCGTCATACCGGCTCGTATACGCTTTTCCGCGGCCATAAACGCCTGATCCGTCAACCTGAGCGCATGGGTCAGTAGCGCTATCTCCGACTCGTCCTTTACTGCGCGTAGGCTGTCGGTGGCATCGCCGATCGGAAGCAGGCTGACCTGACTATCAAGTGCCTGGCGTAGCTCGTTGTAGACCGCAACAGTGGTCGTCGCGTCCTCGAATCCGAGCCTTGTCCAGCCAGCCGTCTTTACCAGCTCCGCAATGGAGTCAGTCCACTTTCTCTCCGCGGGCCGGACCGTCACGCCGGGGAGTGCTTCAGACTCTGCCCACGGAAGATTGGTCGAGGGAGCGAACAGCGTAACCCCGTCAGAGGAGATGACAGCAGTTGCCGAGAGCTCGTCGGGTGCATGGTCATGAGCTGTGAACCCCGTGAGATAACGACGATTGGTGCCATTCGTGACGAGTAGCGCATCAACGCTAAGCGTATCGAGCAGAGCCCCGGCGCGAGCAAGGCGGTCATTCGCCATCAGAAACTCTCCTCCTGGATCTGTACTGCCTGTCTACGAAACCATTCCAGTGCCAGATGGTAGCCGTCCTCCCCAAGACCGACAATCTGCCCTGTTACCACCGCAGAGATTACCGAGCGATGACGGAGATCCTCGCGGACGTGCACGTTTGAGATATGCACCTCGATCGCCGGAGTGTCGATTGCGGCAATCGCGTCCCGGACCGCGATGCTGTAGTGGGTGAGGGCACCAGCGTTGATGATTATCCCAAAGGCGTCAGGTCCCTGCTCGTGAATCACGTCGATCAGGACTCCCTCGTGGTTCGACTGGTAGTGAAGGAGATCGAGAGCGGGTGTGCCGGAGGCAGCGGCACGCTGCAGGTTGTCCATCATTTCAGCAATCGTGCGGCGACCGTAGATTTCCGGTTGACGCGTTCCCAGCAAGTTGAGGTTGGGGCCGTTGAGAACCAGAATCCTCGGGTCGATGCTGCTTGCGGTCATCCGCTATCCCACTGGCTGCTGGCTGTTGATCAGCGCCGGGACATACGAGGTGATCGGATAACTCGTTGCCGATCCTTCTGGGGTCACCTGGCCGCTGAAGACGTAGACGGGCTGCAGATACTGCTGCTCCCCCGGAACGCCGGACGACGTGTATGCGAGAGAGACTTGGTCGTACGTTGCGACACCGGTAATGGTGGCGCCCAGCTGGTATTGATCTGCGGGCAAGAGTGTTTCCAGGTAGGATCGCTTGCTTTCGACCTCCGTCCACGCAGCACTCGTACCCCTGAGCTGGTACACATCGCTTTGGGAAATATCCGCCCAGCGGTATGAGGACTCCAGTACCGCACCCTCCGGGCCGAGGGTCGCCGTGATGTTTGGCGAGGCCGAGAGCAGGGGTGAAGGGGTGATCGGCTGGAAGCTGACGATGGTGCGCGGCGGGTCTTCGATTCGTGTGACGACCTCGCCCTCTCCGACGTCCGCAGGGAGGAGGTTCACCTGCCGCAGCCACTCCCGGGCAAAAGCGATTGCTTGCTCGTCCGTCGGTAGTTCGCCCTGCGGAATCTCCTCAAACGAGATGAACTGCATCATGCCTGGGACGATGAAGAGACTTCCGCTCTCATCCTCTACCTCGAATGTGGCGTTGTCTTCGATTTCCACCTCGCCCTCGATACCGAGGTTGGCGGCCATCGTCTTTGCCTGCTCGGCGTCCACCTCCGGGAAACGCATGGTATAGACTGGCGCCTCCTCCGGAAGTTCACTGAAAGCTCCGTTGAATGTGGATTCCAATTCGAAGACAAACCCCTGCTGGTTCATGGTAGGCAGGTCTGCCGCAGGAAGCTGGGCTGTCGTCTCGGAGCTGATCTCGGATGTGGTTTCGGACCCAGGAATCGGTGTGGAACCCTCCTGGGCAAGGACCGGCGCTGCTGTGCTGAGAGCGAGTGCGGTGCTCAGGACTAGAATTGGCAGAGATGATGATCGGCGCGCTGATGCAAATGCCATATGGCATGTCCTTTCCGTATAGTGAAAGTCAGGGGTCCCGTTGTAGCCTAAAACGCCTTCACGGGGTCGACCTCGACGATGCGTCTGAGCTCCACGATCTGGTCGCGAAGTAACGCGGCCTTCTCGAACTCAAGATCGCGAGCGGCCGTCTTCATTTGCGATTCGAGATCCTTGATCATTCGCGCAAGCTCATCGCGGGGAATCTGTGAGATGACACCGGGGCCCGTTGCGCCGTCAGTACTGTACTCCGCGTGCTCCTCGGCAACCGCACGGACGCGTTCCGTCAGGTCCTTGATCTGCTTCACGATACCGCGGGGCTCGATGCCGTTCTCCGTGTTATAGGCGATCTGGATCTCGCGCCGCCGGTAGGTTTCGTCGATGGCTGCCTTCATCGACCGCGTCATGGTATCCGCATACATGATGACCTGGCCATCAACGTGGCGGGCAGCACGACCAATTGTCTGTACCAATGAGCCCTCGGATCGCAGGAAGCCCTCCTTGTCCGCGTCCAGAATGGCCACGAGGGAGACCTCCGGCAAGTCGAGTCCTTCCCGTAGGAGATTGATACCGACCACTACGTCGTGAATGCCCAGGCGAAGGTCCCGCAGGATCTCGATCCGCTCGAACGTATCGATTTCGCTATGCAGGTAGTGAGTGCGAACGCCCATCTCCTTGAGGTAGTCCGCGAGGTCTTCCGCCATTCGCTTGGTAAGCGTCGTAACAAGCGCTCGTTCTCCCTTGGCGACACGGGCATTGACCTCGGCAAGCAGATCGTCGATCTGCCCCTTGGTCTGGCGGACCGATACAGCAGGATCCAGCAAACCGGTAGGACGAATCACCTGTTCAACGATGCGGGACGAATGCTCGTACTCGTATGGTCCGGGGGTCGCGGACACGAAGACTGCCTGATGAACGATCTTCTCGAACTCGGGGAAGGTGAGCGGCCGGTTTTCCTTGGCGGAGGGGAGACGGAAGCCATAGTCGACAAGTACCTCCTTCCGCGATCTATCCCCGCCGAACATACCGCGGACCTGCGGCAAGGTGATGTGCGACTCGTCCACGATCATCAGGAAGTCGCTCGGGAAGTAGTCGAGCAGGGTGGAGGGCTTGTCCCCGAACTGGCGCCGTGAAAGATGCATCGAGTAGTTCTCGATACCGGCACAATAGCCAGCCTCCTGCATCATCTCGATGTCGTACATCGTGCGCTGCTTTAGCCGCGCTGCTTCCACGACCTTCCCCTGTGACTCCAGTTCCTTGAGTCGGTCCTGCAGCTCTGTTTCAATGTCCTTGATCGCGACATTCATTATGTCGTTTGTGGTGACAAAGTGCTTCGCAGGATAGATCGCGATATCCTCGCGCTCGGTAAGCAGTTCTCCGGTGAGGGGATCGACCTCAACGATGCGCTCGACCTCATCCCCGAAGAATTCAACACGCACCGCGATCTCTTCGTACGCCGGGTATATCTCAAGGGTATCGCCGCGCGCTCGGAAGGAGCCGCGAATGAGCGTCATGTCGTTGCGGTCGTACTGGATGTCTACGAGTTGACGCAGCACCTTGTCCCGGCGGATCTGCTGCCCCCGTCGCAGCGAGATCATCGTCTTGGCGTATTCCTCCGGTGTTCCCAGTCCGAAGATACAGGAGACTGATGCGACGATAAGGGTGTCATCGCGGGTAAGCAGAGCGCGGGTGGCAGCATGGCGCAGCTTGTCGATTTCTTCGTTGATGTCCGCATCCTTCTCAATGAAAGTATCCGTGCGGGCAACATAGGCTTCGGGCTGATAATAGTCGTAGTAGGAAACGAAGTACTCGACCGCATTATGCGGGAAGAACTCCTTGAACTCCGAATAGAGCTGGGCAGCAAGCGTCTTGTTGTGGGCCAGTACGAGAGTCGGGCGGTTGACTTGCTCCACCACGTTGGCCATGGTAAAGGTCTTGCCCGAGCCCGTTACTCCGAGGAGGGTCTGGAAGCGTTCGCCAAGTTTCAATCCCTCGGTAAGTTCTGCGATTGCGGTTGGCTGATCTCCCGTAGGTCGGA
>JAUJLY010000104.1 GCA_030447145.1 Thermomicrobiales bacterium | reverse complement strand
GCAGGACCTGATTGCTCGTACCGACGACGAATGGAGACATGGCGATCGCGTCCACGTGCACCTTCCCGCCCACCGGCTCTTCGTCTTTCCGGTGGAAGATATGGGAGCCTAAACAGCATGGCAGGAGAACTGACGAATACCGCTTCTGCCAGTTTGAGCACCGGCACGGCACGTCGTTTCCGTGTAAACTGGCTGGCCATCTTTCTCCTCGGACCGCCGGTGTTGCTCGTTCTTGTACTGTTCATCTACCCATTCATTTACGGTATCCAGCTCTCATTCGAGACTGAACAAGGCGGCGCCTTCGCGAACTACCGCAACTTCTTCAGTAGCACGAGGGAGCGCGCAACGATCTGGAATACCTTCCGGCTGGCGCTACCGGCAACGCTGATCAACCTCGTGGTTGCCATACCACTCGCCTATCGGATGCGGCGCAAAGTGCGGGGCCAACGATTCATCACCGGGCTTTTCGTGATCCCAATGACCCTGGGCACCGTGTTGATCGCGCAGGGGATGCTGAGCTTCTTTGGACCTCGGGGCTGGTTCAACAAGACCCTCGAAATGCTCCACATTAGCGACGACCCGATGCGCCTCGTCCACAACCGAACCGGTGTCATCATTTCGCTGACGATCGCCGAGTTCCCAGTAGTGTTTTTGATCCTGCTCGGATTCGTGTCCGGGATCGATCCAAACCTAGAACGTGCGGCACAGATGCTTGGAGCAGGCGGCTGGCAGCGCTTCCAGCGTGTCATGCTGCCGCTGATGATCCCCGGTATCGCCACAGCATTCGCGCTTTCATTCGTGGCAACCTTCGCCGTTTTCCCGTCGGCCGTCATGGTCGGTCAGCCAGCAGGTGATACGCGCGTCATTGCGCTTGCGGCGTGGCAAGCGGCCTACGAGCGATTCGACTATGGGTCGGCCTCGGCGATCGCGATCATCATGGCCAGCATCGAGGTTCTGGTGCTGGCGATTGTCCTTGGCGGACGGAGCCGCCTTTATCGAGGTCCATCTTCGGGCGGTAAAGGATAAGGAGCATCGATCCGATGAGCGGAACCAGCACTAACGAGACCACGGCATCGACACGGGCATCACGTTTTAGCCCGAGCGCCTGGCTAATGTATGCGTTCATCCTCTTCTTTTCTTCCCTGATCGGCGGTATCTTCTTCACCGTCCTGTTCAGCTCGTTCGCGAATACTTGGTTTGGTGGCTGGCTGCCGGACAGTTTTTCGACGAAGTGGTACACATTCGCCGTCGAGGAATTTAGACTCTGGCGAGTATTGCGGGTCACACTGATCGTGGCAGTCAGTGTCGTTGCCCTTAGTCTGCTGGTCGGGGTTCCCGCCGCCTACGCCTTGGCGCGCCTGGATTTCCGGGGGAAGGGCCTCGTGTTCTTGCTCCTGCTCCTGCCGATCATGGTGCCGCCCATCACGTACGGCATCCCGTTGGCAACGATGCTGTATGAATACGACCTCGCCGGTCGCCTCATCGGGGTCATCATCGCGAACCTGGTACCAGCGTTTCCGTTCGTGGTTGTCATCATGGTGCCATTCATCGAGCAGATCGATCCGAACCTGGAACGGGCGGCGTCAATGCTTGGTGCCTCGCGATTCCATATCTTTACTCGGGTGCTGCTGCCGCTGGCGATCCCGGGCGTCCTGGCGGCTGGCCTGTTGGCCCTTGTTCGCACCATTGCCATGTTCGAGTTGACCTTCCTGACCGCAGGTGCCTCCAGCCAAACGCTGGTCGTATCGCTCTACTACGCAACGTTCTCGGCCGGGATTCGTCCTACCCAATCTATCAACGCGATGGCGGTGATTTACATGGTTTTAACCACATCGCTGCTGATCTTGGCGTTGCGCTTCATCAACCCGGTACAGATCGTGTCGCGGGTGAGGCAGTAGTACCCCACCTTTTGCAGCGGTTGGAAATGCTGGGCACTCCATTTACTACACTGATTCATTCCTGCGTAGTAGCCAGTCAGCCACGACGGCAGCGGAAATTCATCCGATTTCCGATTTCCGATCTGCGACAGCGCCGTAACGGCGTTGAAGTCTAGGCGGATGAAGAGGGCGATGGAATCGTTCGCCTCCCGATCACGGCTGTCAGTCATTGTTCCAGCAGATCGAGTCCTATACCGGCTCATAATGCAAGATGACGACATGCTGATTGCAGGACAGAGGAAGGCGCCATGCGCGGAAAATGTGAACATCTTTTCACGGAGGTGAATGAGTGAAGATTACGGACATGATCGTGACCTCGGTAACCATGGCGGATGCGCCACTTCGCAATTCAGTCGGTATTCATGAGCCCTACGTTAATCGAATTGTGGTGGAGCTCGTCGGAGAGAATGGGCTCTCCGGTTTCGGCGAGGCTTCGTATTCAAGCAGAACGTTCGACGATCTTGTGGCGCTTCGCCCTGATGTGATCGGGCTTGATACGGCGAATCTCAATGCGATTCTGAAGGTAGTCGGTGAGCACCTGGGTTCTGCCGATGAAAGCAACTTGGATCCGGTGTTCAAGAACTTCGATCTTACGCCACGCCTCATGAACAGTGCGCTCGCACGCACATACAGCCCGATCGAGGTGGCTGCCCTTGACCTCTCCGGACGCGCCTGGGGTGTTCCGGTAAGTGAGCTGCTTGGAGGGCGTACGCGGGATGTTGTGCCGTTCAGCGCGTATCTTTTTTACAAGCATGCCGGTGGAGGCGGTGAAGGGACTGACGATGTCCGTGATGATATCTATGGCGAAGCGATGACAGCGGACGCGATCGTGGCGCAGGCCCGCCAGATGATCGATGCCTACGGTTTTAGGAGCATCAAACTGAAGGGTGGCGTGCACCCGCCGGATGTGGAAATCGCGACGATTCGGGCGCTGCGGGATGTCTTTGGGCCCGACGTCCCCCTAAGGATCGACCCGAATTGCGCCTGGACCGTCGAAACATCGCAGTACGTGGGGACGGAACTCGCGACGACATTAGAGTATTTCGAGGATCCGACGCCGGAAATCAATGGCATGTCCGCTCTCCGCAAAGCTTTGCTGGAACGTGGTATCGACATGCCGCTGGCGACGAACATGTGTGTTACCAGCTTCAGCGATATTCCGGAATCGATCGCCAAAGACGCCGTTCAGGTCATCCTTGGCGATCACCATTACTGGGGTGGTTTGCGCGCGGTCGTTGAGCTTGGTCGCATCTGCTCGACCTTCGGGATCGGCATAAGCATGCACTCCAACTCACATCTTGGCATCTCGTTGATGGCGATGGCACATCTCGCCGCCGCAGTTCCCATGATGACCTATGATGCGGATACGCATTACCCCTGGCTGCATGAGGACGATGAGATAATCCGGGGTGGCAAGATTCGATTCGTCAATGGGTGCGTGCTGGTTCCCACGAAACCAGGCCTTGGCTTTGAGATCGATCGTGACGCCCTGCAGCATGGCCATGAGCGCTTCCTCCGATGTTCCTATCGGGATCGTGACGATGTCCTCTACATGCGGCGTACTGTCGATCCGAATTGGGAAAAACTGCTCCCACGATGGTAATTGGGATGGTGCACAGTTAATGTTGCTTTGGCTTCGATTTCATCTACAACCGAGGTGGCACTGATGCTGACTCCATTGGTGAGAACGTGATGTTCGAGCTGCGTGGGTTGGAGTGTGAGGAACTCAGCCCGAGGAGGGATGACCTTTGGGTGGCGTTACCACCACCAGAGTCTCTTGGTTACCGGTTAATGGTGTCTATAAGGTGGCGTCCATCCTCCGAGACGCCACCAATCGTTCGAGCCAAGCACACCTTCCAAGCGGATTCCACCTCATTGCCAGTCCCAATCCACGCGACTGCTGAAGTCGCTAAAGAGACCGGACGTTTCACATGGGCTTATCTCCTATCCCCTCACGAACTTGAGGGGATAAGATACAGCCCCCTTCAAAACTTTCGGATAGGGGAGACCACTATTAGTAAGTACCTATCTTTCACCGTTGTCGGGTCGTACATGGTGTATCCGGCGTGTATTGCGGTGTTGTGTCGCGGGCTCTGGTCAGTAGGGAGAGTCGGGCGGCGGCGTTTGGGTGGCGTTGGTACGTGCTGAGGACCCGAGTTCACACGCGTGGGAGCGTCTGGACAGGGATTGTTCACGTCGTCTTGGCCCGATGTCGCCAGCGAGTCCTACGCCGGCGGTCGTTCAGGGGCACGGTGAGCTGGCGCATCATATTCGATAATACTGATCCTGCCATTGCTCTCCATATAGGCTTCCTTCACCTCGGAGAGACCTGATAGACCCTGCAAGCGGAGCTGGTTCATCAGCTCGTCTTCCGTGATCAGCTCTCGACGCATTTTATTCCGGAGCAGTTCGCCGTCCTTGACCAATGGTAAGGGCTTGGGATGCACGAAGCGCTGGATGCGCGGAACTCGGTAGCCAAGCCAATCAAGGACAAAGGCCCAGAAGACGATGGTCATCACCAAGACGATCCCTTCCGGGATTGAGTTGTAGCTGCCGGTCATCCCGTTTTGCGCGGCCTCGGCTAGCAGCACGATGACCAGTAGGTATGTGACGCCGACGGCTCCTGACTCCCGTCTGAGCACGACGCGAAGCAACACAAAAAGCGATAGGTAGATGATCGTGCCGCGAATGACTAACTCCATCAGGGACGTATCGACCGCGAACAAATCATGCCAATCGACGGTGAACACGAGGTTTTCCACCTCCCCGGTCGTGCATCATACCTGTTATCTGAGTCATGCTGGCATCGGCAATTCCGACTAATCAGTCGGCATTCCGACGACCAGCCGTACGATCTCTCGCCAGTTACGGGCCAGACCATCCCCTTTTGAAAGAACAGCGGGCCGGAGGGGGCGTTGGGCGACGGCATCGATGGCGATCGGCTGGCTTTCCGTGGCAGAATGGCACAATCACTGTGACGCTGTACAAAGGCGTGCATGGCTTATCCCAGGTGTGACCGCTCCGCACACCATCTTTCGCAAACTCACCTAGCTATCGTTGGAGTATCGTGAAAGGATCTTTCGGGTTTTCATGTCCGAAGATGACAGTACCTCCCTACTCATCGGCCTCCCCATCGTCGCCTTCCTGCTGCTCGCGAACGCGATTTTCGTCGCCACCGAGTTTGCGCTTGTTACGGTACGCCGCACCAGGATCAATCAGCTCGCCCGTGAAGGCAGCCGTCCTGCTCGCCGCGTCAACACTGCACTCGGCAACCTAGACTATTACATCGCTGGCGCCCAGCTCGGGATTACGATGGCCAGCATCGCGCTGGGATTCGTCGGTGAACCGGTTCTCGCCCCGATCATCGAGCCGCCGGTCGAAGCGGTGGTCGGTGCCTTCGCTCCCGCCATTTCCCACACCATCGCCATTCTGGTCGCCTTCCTCTTCGTCACGAGCCTGCACATCATCATCGGGGAGTTCATTCCCAAAACGATCGCGCTGGAGGAGGCCGAGCGCACCTCGCTCCTGATCTCGCTCCCGCTGGTCATCTTTGTCCGCCTCTTCGGTCCGGTGATCTGGGCGCTCAACAAGATCGGCAACGGCCTCCTACGCTTGTTGGGCATGGATCTTCGCCCCCTTGGTGACGATCCCTTGACGGCTGAAGATCTGGCTTTGACGGTGGAAACCAGTGCATCCGCGGGCCTCATCAGTCGCCGGGAACTGAGCCTGACTCGTCACCTCCTGCACCTCTCACGGATCGAAAGCCGGGAACTCATGACCCCCCGGAGCCAGGCCGTTGCGTTGGATATCACCGCGTCCTGGGAGGAGGTTGCTGCGATCCTCTCGGAGCACCGGGTCACGCGCTATCCCGTCTACCAGGATTCTATCGACACGATCGTCGGCATCCTAGACGCGAAACGATTGCTCCTTGCCGCCGATGAAGCGATGCGAACGGCATGGCGCGATCATCTGCAGGAGGCCTTGGTCCTGCCGGAATCAATCAATGCAAGTCTCGCCCTTGAAACGATGCGCGAGCGAGCGGCACGGATGGTGATTCTGGTCGATGAGTATGGCGGTACCGCCGGGCTGATCAGCCAGTTCGATATCGTGCGCTTCCTTGCTCAGGACTTGCCCGGTGACGGGCAGGCCGACGACCGCCACCTGGTGTTCTGGGATGGGGCGTCACCCACTGTCATCAACGGACAGGCGCCACTGTCGGAGGTCGTCCAGGCGCTCGGGATCATCGATCCCGAGAGCGACTCTGCGACCCTCGGGGGGTTCGTCACCGAACTCCGTCAGGGGGTCCCTGCCGTCGGCGATGAGGTTCTGTACGACCGAATCGCCTTCCGCGTCGTCGAGATGGACCAGTATCGGGTGGCCAAGGTCAGGGTGGAACGGGAGGATGGGGCGCGTACATACGAGGCAGGCAAGGACGCGGAGGTGCGGGCACGATGAACGATTGGCTTGAGGTGACACTCCGATTGTCAGCCACCGTCCTCCTGATTGCCATCAATGCCCTCTACGTGTTTCACGAGTTCTCCTACGTCGCGCTCAAGCCGGGGCAGATCCGCCGTCTCGACCAAGACCGGTCTCGGGCCGGCAAGCTGGTGAGCAAAGCAGCCCACAAGCTCGATCACTATATTGCCGTCGATCAGCTGGGGATCACGCTGTCGAGCCTGGCCGTTGGTTGGATCGGCCAGCCCGTAGTAGCAGACCTCTTCAACTCATTCTTCGGCACGGTTGGGCTCTCCGCAGGAGTGACGACCCTCGTCGCGGCGGCTATCGCCTTCACGCTGCTTACCGGTGCCCAGATGGTGGTGGGGGAACTGATGCCGAAGTCCTTTGCCCTCCGCTACCCAGAGCGCACAGCCAGGTTCACGGCTGGGCCTGTGGAGCTGACCTCAAAGATCTTTCACCCCTTTGTGGTCGTCATGAACGGCATTGGCCTTGGTGCTGTGCGACTCCTTGGATTCAAGGGAACAGCGGAGAGTCATCACCCGGTGTTGCCCGCCGAGGAGCTCGTGACCCTCGTGGAGTCCAGTGCACAGGCCGGTCTCTTGCCGGCCGATCCACAGGTGATGAATCGTTTCCTCAACTTTTCGGATTTACGCGCGCATGACCTGATGGTGCCCCGCATGGACATCGTGGCAGTCGATGTCAAAGCAAGCTTCGCCGAGGTGCTGGCGACTGCCCGGAAGCATCAACATGACCGCTATCCGGTGTACGAGGGCACGCTCGATCAGATTGTCGGGGTGATCAACGTCAAGGATCTGCTTGCGTCCGGTCTGCATACCGAATCCAGGACTACCCGGAACTGGCAGCGCAGGGTACGATCGATTCCGACGCTGCCGGGAGGTGCGCCGGTCGAGAACTTGCTCGGGTTGCTGAATCGCACCAATTCCCAAATGGCCCTGCTCGTCGACGAGTTCGGGGCGACGGAGGGTATCGTGACGATCACCGATATCAGCGAGCAGCTGATCTCAGGGCCCGATGAAATCCAGTTGGAACCGTCAGGGAGTTATCTCATTGAGGGGCACGCCAGCATTTCGATCGTAGAGGGCGAGCTTGGCATTTCGCTAGAAACGGATCATCGCCATATCGAAACAGTCGGTGGCCTCGTGGTGGCCGTCGTTGGTCGTATCCCTGTCGTCGGTGAGACGGTGGATGTGAACGGGCACGAGCTGGAGGTTGTGGTGATTGATGGCCGACGCGTCACGTCGGTTCGGGTCCGGACGAAGCCAGCCGCTGAGGAGACGGTCGAAGGATAGAGGAAAAGACGATGGATAGAAGAGATCTTCCAAGGGAAGAGTCTCATGACTGCAGATAACTCGCGTTGCAGAAACGCATGATGCTCATTGCCATCGTCTGTCGAGAGACATCCTCAATCAGGCCCGATCGAGACGGTCAACGCTTTGAAGCTCTGCCAGTGACGAGGGTGGGGCACCTTCAGCCCTCGGCGGATCAGTGAGCAGTACTGCTGCGATAAGCCTGTTATCTCGGCAATTGCGGAGAGTGACACTCCCTGAAGCTGGGGAAACACCTCAGTGGTGAACGCGGTTTCATCCATCTTCGCATCAGGATGTGCCGCATCCCACTCCGCTTCCTCGCGTCTCCGCTGCTGCATCGTGCTGCGACGCTTCTCGGCGGCAGTTCCCGTCTGTGACGGATCGATGCCGTTCTCCCTCAACTTCTTGAGCTTCGCCCTGCCCGACTCACAAAAGGCGGTGCTCTGAGCCTCCCGGTAGTGGGGCAGGCACGCATCGCAATGCTGCCGGTTGCGGTCCTCGAGCATCACGCCACCTTCCCGACATCCACCTGGTGCTTCCAGCCCTAGTGGTGTCGCTGTGTGCTTTGGTAAGGTTCGCACCCGGTCCCGGCCCGCATTGCGGTTGCTTTGCGTCAGCAACGTCGGCACGGTCAACGGTCTCACTGACGTTCCCAGCTCCTT
>JAUJLY010000103.1 GCA_030447145.1 Thermomicrobiales bacterium | reverse complement strand
GCTCATCCGCTGGGAGAAGCGGGCCGAAAACTACCTGGGCTTCGTCCAGCTCGCCCCCTGCCTGATCGTCTACCGCAAGATCCGCCATCAGCGCCTACTTTCCGGATAGGTGTTCAGCGCCAGCGGGAACTGCACCGGCGATTTGTAGTCATCCTGCGGGGCGATGCGCGTCTAGAGCCCCGCCGTGTACAACTCGTGGAACGGCCCGAAGAACGCCGCGGTGAGCGTCGGGCGGAAACTCTGCTCCAACCAGTCGGCCATCGTCCGGGGGCGCACTTTCGGCGCGGACGCCATCTCCGTCAAGGCCTTGACCGCGATCTCCTGGCTCAAGTGGGCCAGATGATTCTGCAGGGGGTAGGGCACTACCGGCCCTGGCGGCTGAAGTACACGCTGGAGCGCCGCGCGTACGCGTTCATCGGCACCGGCGAGCACTTGAAGCGCAACACCGCGGGATCACCGCCGAAGTTCCAGTGCCCGCCGCCGATCTCGAAACGGTACGCCCGGCCGTCTTCCGGGGTCATTGGCAGTTGCCGCGTCTCGCCGGGCCGCACATAGTAGGACGAACAAATGCCACCCGGTTGATCGATCGCTTCGAAGATCGGTGCATCGGCCACCATGCCCGCCGCCAACCCCGTCATCTCCGCACCAAGCAGCATCATGCTGTCGCACTCTTCCACTTTCTGTCCCCCGCGTGTCGCGGCCCCGGCAGGGCGCTTCGTCACTGGTGTGCTGCTCGCCGCCGCGCCTTGTCGTGGGAAGCGTCTCCTGGATGCGCGGCCCGATGCGCGAGCCCCAGGACGATTTTCACCACGGTACCGCTGACGTTCTCCACCAGATATTCCGGCGGCACGATCCAGTTCGGCTCCTGCGCGACGACGATACGGACGCACCGCGCGAGCACCTCCGGCCTGACGCCGCTCAGGATGTTGCTCCCGCACTCGATGGTCTCGGGTCGCTCCGTGACGTCGCGGATCGTGACGTTCGGCACCTTGAAGATGCAGCATTCCTCTTGGACCGTGCCGCTGTCGCTGAGCACGCAGAAGGCGTTGCGTTCCAGGGCGATGAAATCGAAGAAGCCGAAGGGCTCGAGAAAGCGGATGCGCTCACCCGTGACGCGCACGCCGAACTGCGCCAGCTTGCCGCGGGTCCGCGGGTGCAGGCTGCAGATCACCGGCAAGTCGTATTCCTCCTGGAGGAATTCCAGCGCTCGGGCCAATTCCCGCAGCCGGCCCTCGACATCCACGTTTTCGGCACGGTGCATGGTGACGAGGAAGTAGCCCTTCGCCTCGAGCCCCAGCTGCCCCAGGATGGGCGACCGCTGGATTTGGGGTTCGTAGTGCTGGATGACTTCGTAGATCGGGTTGCCGATCACATGGACACGCTCGCCAGGGATGCCCTCGCGCAGCAGGTTGGCGCGACTCCGCTCAGTATACGGCATCAGCACATCGCTGCTGTGATCGATCACCCGCCGGTTCACCTCTTCGGGCACGCGATCGTCGTAGCACCGATTGCCCGCCTCCAGATGGTAGACCGGGATGCCCTGCCGCTTGGCGACGACAGCGGACAAGCCGCTGTTGGTGTCGCCCAACACGAGCAGCCGGTCGGGCCGCTCCACCTGCATGACGCCAGCGCACTCCTTGAAGATCTGCCCAGCCTGATCACCGAACGAGTCGCCGCGCACGCCGAGGAAGTGGTCGGGTTGCCGGACGCCGAGTTCGCGGAAGAAGACCTCGCTGAGGCGGGCGTCGAAATTCTGCCCGGTATGGACTACAACGTGGTCACAGAAGCGATCCAGTTGCTCGATCATCCGGCTGAGGCGGATGATTTCCGGACGCGTGCCCAGGATCGTCATCACCTTCACGCGAGGAGTTCCTCGTCAACCGCGGCTTCCTCATCAACCTGTAGCTTATGCCGTGTGAGCAACTCGGCGAGCGCCGCCTTCGGGAGCACGTCATCCGCCGAGCTGTACTCTCTCGCCAAGGGGCGCGCGTCCTCGCAGGACGAGCGCAGTTCCGGCAGCATCGGCGTGATTACATAGTAGCTGTTGCGCTCGACGGTGTGGTGCGCTTCCTCTTCGGAGATCAGGACTTCGTGCAGCTTCTCACCCGGGCGGATACCGATCACCCTGGTCTCGATGGGACGGCCGTCGATGAGCGCCTCCGCAACGTCGATGACGCGAGCTGAAGGCACGCGAGGCACAAAGATGTCTCCTTTGTTCGCATGCTTCAGGGCGGCGAAGATCGTGTCTACCGCCTCATTCAGGCTCATCAGGAAGCGTGTCATCCCCTCCGTCGTGATGGTGACCGGCCCGCCGCGGCGGATCTGGTCGTGAAAGAGCGGGATCACCGAACCGCGAGAGGCGAGCACGTTCCCGTAGCGCACGCAGATGAATCGGGTCTCGGGGCAATCGAGGTTAGCGCGGACGAAGATGCGCTCCTGGATAGCCTTGGTCATGCCCATGACACTCACGGGCTTGCAGGCCTTATCTGTTGATATACCCACCACCGTCTTGACCGGCAGTTGATTCTCGCGAATGGCGCGGACAATATTCTCGGTGCCCACAACATTCGTAGCCACTGCCTCGAACGGGAAGTACTCGCAGGTCGGCACTTGCTTGAGTGCCGCGGCATGGAACACGATGTCGGCATTGCGCAGGGCCGCATTCACACTATGATAGTCGCGTACATCGCCGACCTGGAACTGCAAGAGCCGTTCGAAGTTGTGGTAGATCACTTCGTCGGTCGCAACCCGGCGACCTTGGAACGCCAGCCGCAGCTCGTGCTGCTTGGCTTCATCGCGCGAAAATACGACGATCTTCTGGGGCGTGCCGAGCTCACCGGAGAGCAGGCGCCGGACCAAGACTTTCCCCAGGGAGCCGGTGCCCCCGGTGACCACGATCTTCTTATCGCTGAGCATCGAACCTCCGAAGTTCCCTATAGGGTGTAGGGTCATCGTACATCTGCCCGATCATCACGGGCCACTCAGGCGCAACAATCCCGGTTCTCTGCCGGAATCGCGCGGCATCGAGGCTGCGGTCGACGACTACCGTCTCATCAGGCTCGATCCGGACGCGCAGTCCGTACACGCGGTTGACGAGAGTCAGCAGCGCGAACTTGTCGATTGGCTCGGCCGCCACATGCCAGATTCCCTCCAGGTCCGGGTGCTCGGCGATGATGCGGGCAATGATCTCGGCGAGGGCGTGCGTCGTGAGTCCGCTAAAGACCGCCCGTCTATAGCCGCGAACCGTGCGACCGTCCTGGGCCAAGAACCACTCGATTAACCCGTGCACGCCCTCAAGCTCTCGCCCGATCATGGACGTGCGCAAGGTCAGGCCGCCCTCGTCGCCGATCTCGCCCAGCAGTTTGGTCCGCCCGTAGAGATCCTCCGCATCGGGGATATCACCCTCCACATAGCATCCTTTGCGCCCCGAGAAGACACAATCGGTGCTGATGTGGATCAACCGAGCGTTCCCAGTGCGGCAGAGTTGCGCCAGCCGGTGCGGGAAAAGGGCGTTGACCGAGATGCTGCTGATCGGGTCCTTGGCCGCCGCGACCTGTTTAACGATACCGATGCAGTTTACCACAACCGTTGGTTGGACTACCATGATAGCGCGGACGATACTGTCGAAGTTCTCGGCCGCGACTTGACCTACAGTGCGATCGCGGTCGAAGAGGTTGGAGGGGGTAAAGGACTGGACGCTCCGCCGCAAGGTTACATAGGTCTCGAACCGATCGGCGATCACCTGGTACAGCTTGTGACCGAGCATTCCAGAACCGCCGAGGATGAGCACTCTCATGGCATCAGTACTCCGCACTCCGATCGGTGGTCACGCGGCGCCGGGCGTTGTTCCTGGCTGCACGAGCGGCAACGCTCTCATACATCTCGACAACCTGCGGTGCGAGCACCGAGCAGTCCAGACGTCTGGCCGCGACTTGTGCATTCATCTCGGCCGCGCGATCCACCAGCGTATCATCAGTCACGGCGCAACGGATCGCTGCGGCGATTGCCTCGGGATCTTCCGGATGTACGAACAGCGCTGTCTCGCCATCCCTCATCCATTCATTGCCGCATCCGGTGTGCGATTGAATGGGGAACGAACCCATCACCATGGCTTCTTGTAGCGATGAGCTGAGCCCATCACTGATGCTCAGTCCAATATAGATCCTTGCACGGCCCTGTAACCGCAGAATCTCTTCATGAGGACCATGCGGAACCACCTCAATGGGAATGCCGGTGGCTTGAGCCACCAGTTCGGCGCTGATTTCTACCCCTTCACCTGCTGAGTAAACTGCGACAGAGTATCCCTCCAAGACGTCAGCACACAGTTCGATCGCACGCAATCCAACCAAGGCCCGTCCTGCCCAACCATGATACCCTTTCAAAACAATCAGCCGCCTGTCTGAGGTTGGCCCCGGCTGCCGCAACTGACGTAGCCGTTGAATATCGAAGCTTCCGGTTACCGGTAGAACTGGAAGAACTTCGCCGTGAAAGCCGAACGCGCGTGCCAGCGCTACATCTCTGTGACAGTCACAGTTGAAAAAGTCACAAGCGGACAGAACGGCTTTAATCCTTGCTACATGCTCAGATAGGCGGCCAAAGAGGTAAATATCGCTTCCCCAGGTAGTTACCATCCAAACAGGAAATGTATCGCCCAGGTAATTTCTAGCATCCAACGTCAAGTAACCTGCGTGTTGCATCTCGAGAGAGTGAATAATGTCAGGCCGGAGTGCGCGAATAGTCCGCGCCAGTTGCCGGGCGTTATCAACCCAGGAGGGAGCGAAATGGCCCACGGCCCGCCGCCCCAGATGGGCACCCCTGCGAAGCGGCCAGGCGCCGACGACACGAACATTCGGATGTAGCCGCGGTGATTGCGGATGCCAGAAGGCGTGAACGGTGACGTCTCGCAGCTCGGGGTGGATACCAGCGGGGGCCACGGGGAATACATGGATGTCCCATCCCCGACCGTGCAATTGGTTGATCCAGCGCGCCGTATGGATACTATCCACCATCGCCACAAACAGGATGCGCAAGCCTACCCCTCCCCAGCCCGTGTCATCACCCGCAAGAACTTCCTCGATCTTTGCCGCAACCCCAAGTCAAGCCCCGGCACAGAAACCAGTATCCACTGGCAGACCCTACCACATGCCATTCATGCTCGCAAACGCTCCGGTATAGCCAGTTTCAGCAGCCCCGCAAACTTGGACTGCGCTATCGAGATACTAAAGTCGGACTTGGCCCGCTCCCAGGCGTTCGCGCTTAATCTCTGCCGCAGGCTTGCATCGCTGATGACCCATTCAATCGCCCGCGCCAGTGTCGCCGGATCGCGCTGATCGACGACGACACCACAGTCATGCTGGCGGAAATACCAGGCGACGAACGAATCCGGTGGAGCGTGCGCCAAAACGGGCCGACGAGCGGCTAGATACTCCCCCATCTTGAATGGCGCGGAGGTTCTGATGAGTTCGGGGTATGGGGAGTTGAATGCCAACGGAAGGAAGAGCACATCCGCCTGTTGCTGGATGCCCGGCATGGCAGATGCTGGTTGGTGCCCATGATGCACGACCGGTCCGCGAAGCCCCATTTCCGCCAGGTAGGAGGGCGATTGAGAAGTATACAGATGCAACCGCACATTTGGGTGCTGGAGCAACTCCAGGGCAGCGAAGAGATTATGGAAGGCATCATAATGCGCGTCATACACCGCGCCTGTATAGACAATCCTGATCTCGTCCTCTGCCCGGCTCGGCGTATCCTCCGCCCGGCACACATACTGTGCCAGGTCACACGGGTTGTGGATGATTGTCGTCTCGACACCATAGCGCCGGCGCAGGGCATCGTGCAAGAACTCGTTCAGCGTGATGATGCCGGCCGCCTCTTTCAAGAGTATGGGCTCAACGCGTTCAGCGAATAACCGCTCCACGGGATCGCCCCATTCTCGGGCTGAGTAATAGTCCAAAATATAGGCGTAGAATGGGACACGGACGAGACGGCTCGCCAGGTATGCTGCCGGCAGATCCAACAGATGCCCAGTCAAGGCCACGATAGCTTCGCATCGCTCCCGCCTGGCGATCCTGGCGATTCGCAGGCCTCGGGTGGCGGTACCGAGGAGCAGATTCATGCGCATGCGCCACTTCGCGAAACCTCCAAAGCGCAGACCACGCACGAGGATCTCAAGAGGTAGCTGGTAATGCTTCCCGGGCAGTGTCTCCGAGTACTGCCCGAGGTAGTCTCTCGTCAGCCAAGTCCGCTGGGAAATGAGACAATACTCGTCTGGATCCAGGTCTTTCAGCAACCGGTAAATCAGCATCGCCTGCCCGGACCCTGCGGGTGGCAGGACGTGAGAAACCAGGGCGAATTTCACTCGTGAACTCCTCGCCGGTGTACGCTTTGCTGCCCGCCAGGATCACGCCTTGCCACGGTCGCCACCACCGTCAGACCATTTCTCCCTTAGCCCACGCCATGTACTCGGCCAGCCCGTCAGCGATCTCCACCGCCGGTTCGTAGCCCAAGACCATCCGCGCGGCCGAGATATCGGTTCGGCTGTGGCGCACATCACCTTGCCGGGATGGGCCATACTCGACCGCCGGCTGGATGCCGCCGACATCACGGATCAACTCCACCAGTTGATTGATAGTGATGGATGTCCCGGAGGCGATGTTGAACGCGCCGGAAACACCGGCGGTTTGGGCTGCCAGCAGGTTGACCCGGGCGACATCGCGCACGTTGACAAAATCGCGGGTTTGCTCACCGTCACCGAAGACGGTCAGCGGCAGGCCGTGCAACAAGCGGTGCGCGAAGATCGGGATGACATTGCCATAGGCATCGTACCGCTGGTTGACGCCGTATACATTGAAGTACCGCAGGCAGACGACCTCCAGGTCGTACAGCTTGGCGTAGGCCAGGCAGTGCTTCTCTGCAGCCAGCTTGCTGGCGCCATAGGGCGTATCCGGCTCGATCGGATGGTCCTCGCGAATGGGCAGGTGTTTCAGCTCACCGAAGATGGCCGCGGAGGACGAGTACACCACTTTCCGCACCTCGGCGTGGCGGGCAGCCTCCAGCACCCGCAGCGTCCCGATGACGTTGATCTCCGAATCCGCAATGGGGTGGTTGATGGAGCGGGTATTGCCGACCGATGCCGCGAGGTGGAAGACGACTTCCACCCCCTCCATGGCCTGGGATAGACCCTCCACATCGCGGACATCGCCCTCGACGAACTCGACGGTTGGCAGCGTCGCGAGGTTGCGCTGGTAGCCGGAGGAGAGGTTATCGAGTACGACGACATCGTATCCTTCGTCAACCAGCAGTTTGGCGACATTGGAGCCGATGAAACCTGCCCCACCGGTGATCAATGCTTTGCTCATCAAGGTTCCTTCTATGCACTCCCAAGCACCCACACGGTCATCGGGATTGCCCTTGCCACCTCGACTCGGTGAACCCACAGCACCGTCCCCGGTGACGCGCCGCGATGCTGACATAGCCAGCGCTTCGGGCGACCGTATGCTAACTCAGACTAGCCTCCTGTTTCAAGCACGCCTAAGTGGCATCCTCCTTCCAGGCCGCGCCCATCCTCGGCTGAATCACGGCGCGGTCGAACCATTCCGCGATCAACCGACACATTCTTGGAGAGCGCTCGCCGCATGGCGGCGGCAATTGGCTCCGGGCCGGCGCTGGCGCCAGCGGTCCATTCTGGCATGGTAATCCATTCGGCAGTCCTCAGTTCGATCGAGGAACTGCAGCGTATGTCTTCTTCATGGCGCGCAAGACGCGGTAGACCCTTGGGAACCTTTGGAGGCCCCACTGCTGGAGGTATGGGATGCATAGGGCTCGGAGGAGGAGCCGAAACCCACCTCGATCTTTCGGCAAGAGCGAGAGGGCATGATGGAGCACTGAGGCATATTGCCTCTCCTCCCGGAGTTTCTGGAAGAGGAATCGATAATGGAACAGGAGGGATCTTTCGAACTGCCTTGATCGGCGTTTGTCGCCTAAGTATTTTTGTCGCGTCTTCGATAGTGCGTAGATTATTTTCTCACGCATCCTGATGTAATCGTGTGAATAGTTTCGTTCGTGCAACAGGTATTCAATGAGTGGTTCGTTGACATACCCTAGTTTCGCGCCAGGCATGCAGCGAAGCCACATCTCATAATCATCGGCAGGAACGGCGGATCTGTCAAAAAGGCCGAGCGCAGCAAAGAATGCGCGATGAATCATCACCGAAGAAGCGCAGAGGAAATCCGTTCGGATGAGTAACTCGAAAACGTCGATGCTGGCATCATCGATACTCTGCTCAACTTTCGTCGGCACATCATGGAAATCACGACTTTGGCGAAACTCCTGACTATAGAGCCTTCGGGATGTCCCCTGAACAAGTACCGCGTCGGTGAAGACGATATCGATCTGGTTGGAGGTCTCCTCGGCCGAGAC
>JAUJLY010000405.1 GCA_030447145.1 Thermomicrobiales bacterium | reverse complement strand
CGGTCCCCGATGAGAGGAGGGACTCCTTCTTCGCCGTTGGAACGGAGACGGGCAACTCGTCCATCGGTACAACCAGCCTGAATACTGTGTTCCTTCGGGAGCACAACCGGGTCGCAGGTGTCCTTGCCGCGCAGTACCCTGACTGGAACGACCAACGCCTGTTCGAGACGGCGCGGAACATTATGATAGTGATTATGATTAAGCTCGTCGTGGAGGAATACATCCGGCACATCGGTCCGGCGGACTTCCCGATCGAAGTGGTACCGTTTATCGCCGACGGTGAACGTTGGAACCGCTCCAACTGGATCGCGATCGAGTTCAACCTGCTCTACCGTTGGCACCCGCTGGTGGCAGACGCCATCAGCGATGGCAGCGGTCAGATGGAGATGAGGGAGGCACTCGGTAACAACGCCCTTGTGATCGAGCGGGGTGTCGAATCTCTCATCGCCCTCTGCTCGCGTTCTCGAGCCGGCAAGATGGGGCTAGGCAACACGCCGTCGTTCCTGGTGGACCGCTCCCCGGACAGTCCTCACGACCCCTCGGTGGAGGAACGGACCATCGCGCTGATGCGTAAGGCTCGGCTCTGCTCGTTCAATGACTACCGAAGGTGCTTCAACCTCGATCCGTTGACCAGCTTCGAGGAGCTGACGTCGGATGTTTCGCTGCGAGGGCGGCTAGAAGCGCTCTACGGGCACATCGACAAGCTTGAGTGGTACGTGGGAATCTTTGCCGAGAACTACGGTGGCTCGTCGATGATGGGGCAGCTCATGACCACCATGGTGGCATATGATGCGTTTACACAGGCGCTGACTAATCCACTGCTGGCGCGGAATGTCTTCAAGGAGCCCACCTTCTCTCGTGTTGGCCTTCAGATAATCAAAGACACGAGCTGTTTGCAGCAAATTGTGGCTCGTAATTCCAGGGAGCCCGAGAAGGTGTATGCAAGCTTCAGCGTTTCTCCAGCCTCCCGAAGGCGTCCGGAGTTGACCCGAACGTTGGTTCCGGCGCCAGGGTGAGCCACTCAGGACTTGCTTGTCTGGCTCCCGATTTGGCGACCTGATCTCGCGAAGTAGTTGGTGAGTGCGGGCATTACCGCCGCCCGGTATAGGCCGCACCCGTCATCGGTTCAGCGCGTGCGCCGGCGAGCGGTTGAACTGGCCCGAGAGGGGACCAAGCCGAATCGACGGTGAGTGCCGTGATCTCCCCCCAGCGCAGTCCCCGAGTAGGCCACTCGCCAGTACCTGCAGGTCATTGACTGAGGGCGGGGTTGTGAACAAGACAGGTAGAGGAGGGCCAAGAGGAAGACGCAAACGCTGACCGGTCCAGGCATGCACATTGGATGGATGCACTGGGACGGGCGCAAGTCGTACACCGGGGCCAAGCAGGCGGTGCTATCTTGACCTGAGGAAGATTCGGGAGGCAAGCGCTTGGTGGTGCGGTTCACGGAAGCAGAGGCGCAGCGCTACTACGAGTTGCGGCCTCTGCTGGTCATTGAGCTCCTGCTGCTTTGGGTGGTGCTTCCGGCGTTGCTGATCGTCGCTGCCGGGCAGGGTTACCGTGCCGGTGTCCTGGAGGACGCTGGCCTTTTCAGCGGGTGCGCGGTCGGGGAGATCTCCACGATCGACGCCGTCGAGACGTTCTTCACCGGCCGGGTCGGCGGGTGCCCAGTGCCTGATAGTGCCAACAGCTGGCGTGGTTTCTTCGCCGTCGGCTTGTCGCTCGCCGTTATCGCCATCGTCTATGCGACTGTGTCAATGCTCATGTTCGGGCCAGTTACCATCGGGCCGGTCACGGCTAGAGAAGCTGGGGAAATCATCTTGATGACGTCCCTAGGGCTGGTCCTGCTGGCTGCAATTGCCGTGTTTGTGCTGATCTACATAATCGTTATTGCGTTTGCATTCATGACCGGCATCACTATCCTCGCCGCCGTTGCAAAGAAGAACTAAGGACGTGAGCCCGAGATACTCGTCCCGCCCGCCGGGCAAGGACCAGCGGATTTGGCTACTGACAATGTTGATCCCGGGGGCGTACCCCTGTGTTTTGGCGCTCGGGGGGCTGATCCTCCAGGAGCAGGCCGGACCCTTAACGGACAGCGACCGGTTCCTGCTGACTGCCATCGCCGCTGGCCTGGTGGTCCTGGTTCCGCTGTGGCTTTGGGCGGCGGCATCCTCCGTCCGGGCCGCGTCGGCGGCTCGTCGCGCTGCACTCGATGTAGGCGGGTGAGGGTGCTCATGCCATGCAGGTACATCAGCGGGAGCACCTCGGCGACCTTGGGG
>JAUJLY010000102.1 GCA_030447145.1 Thermomicrobiales bacterium | reverse complement strand
GCTTAAGGAGGTCAATCGCTCCATTGAGCGGCAATATCCTTCCGCCCGAATAGTAACCGACATTGGACGGCAACCACATCAGCTTGTCGCCGATGCCCAGTTCCTCCGCCAACGCAGTGATAGAGGTATCACTCTGGAAGAGGTGATGGTAGAAGATCTCGATCCGGGTGTCACCGTACGGGATCGTGGCTGCCTGGCCGCCGAATCGTCCCTTTTCCCACAGTGTCACGTCATGACCAGCCTGGGCCAGCCTGAGAGCAGCCGTGAGACCGGCGAATCCTCCGCCTATGACGCCGATCCGTTGTTTGGTGCTGGTCATCTCCGAGCAATGTCCTTCTGTCACACAGTGAACGGAGGGCACAACGCCCTCCGTTCGACAAGACATGAGCAACTAGATAAAGAGGGGGGCGAGCACGAGCGTGATCGTCGCAAGCAGTTTCACCAGGACGTGCAACGACGGGCCGGCGGTGTCCTTCCACGGGTCGCCTACGGTATCCCCAACCACTGCGGCGGCGTGGGCGTCACTGCCCTTTCCGAGAACCTTGCCGCCCTCGGAAAGATGCCCGGCCTCGATCGCCTTCTTCGCGTTGTCCCATGCACCTCCGCCGTTATTCATGACCATCGCCATGAGCACGCCAACGATCGTGCCAACCATGAGCGTTCCGGCTGCGGCTTCCCAGCGAAGGAAAACACCGACAAGGATCGGCACAACGACGGCCAGCGTCCCAGGCAGGATCATCTCGCGCAGGGCGCTCCGTACAGAGATATCGACACATCGCCGGTAATTAGGTGTTGAGGTGCCCAGCATGATCCCGGGATCCTCAGCGAATTGACGACGCACTTCCTCGATCATCGCCGTCGCGGAACGTCCGACCGCGCGAATTGAGAAAGCGGAGAAGACGTAGACCAGCGTGGCACCCAGCAGGGCGCCTACAAAGACCCGCGGCTCGGCGATGTTCACGACACGCTCGATGGTGCCGGTACTAAAGCGATCGACCTCATCGAGAAACGCCGAGAAGAGCAGGAAGGCTGCGAGAGACGCTGTACCAACGGCATAGCCCTTGGTGAGGGCCTTGGTGGTGTTTCCGGCGGAGTCGAGCATATCGGTGACATCCCGGACCTCATCCGGAGCACCGCTCATCTCGATGATGCCGCCAGCGTTGTCGGTAATGGGGCCGAACGTGTCCATGGCCAGGATGTAGGCCGCTGTCATGAGCATGCCCATGGTGGCGACAGCGGTTCCGAAGATGCCGGCCGAGACGCCAATGTCTTCCGTGAATCCATCCACCGTCTGACCGAGGCCGTAGGAGGCTAAAATAGCAGCTCCAATGGTGATTGCCGGAAGACCAGTCGTCTCAAAGCCGACGGAGATACCCGAAATAATATTGGTAGCCGGCCCGGTCTTGGAGGCCTCGGCAATGTCGCGTACCGGTCGATATTTCTGCTCTGTGTAGTACTGGGTGATGTAGACGAACGCAAAGGATGTGGCGAGGCCGACGAGGCCGCACAGCGCAAATTGCCACTTGCCGAAGGGCAGGAACATACAAATGATGACGAGGAAGAGAGCGGACAGTCCTGCAGTGACGTAGAACCCCTTGTTGAGCTCAGTCATTGGGTCCCTGATGGTGCCGCTTGGTTTGACAGCAAACACACCGACAATCGAGGCAACGAGTCCGAATGCTCCTACAACCAGCGGGAAGAAGATCCAGAAAATATCGCTGCTATCGGTATCGCCACCGGAGGCGCGGAAGAGGGCGACCCCGAGAATCATCGCGCCGATCATCTCGGCGGCAGATGACTCGAAGATGTCTGCACCCCGGCCGGCGCAGTCTCCCACGTTGTCCCCAACGAGGTCCGCGATGACGGCCGGATTTCGCGGATCGTCTTCCGGGATACCAGCCTCGACCTTGCCCACGAGGTCTGCCCCGACATCGGCAGCCTTGGTGTAAATGCCGCCCCCGAGCTGAGCGAAGAGGGCGACAAAGCTTGCGCCAAACGCGAAACCAACGATCCAGAAGGGCGTCTCAGCGATCTGGGGAAGCTCTCCTTCAGCGAATTGGTAGACCACCCCATAGACGCCGAGAACGCCGAGCAGTCCGAGGGCGACAACGAGCAACCCGGAAACGGCGCCGCCGCGCAAGGCGACGACGAGTGCGTGTCCGACGCCTTTTTGCGCCGCAGCGGCCGTGCGGACATTGCTCTTCACGGCAACGTACATACCGATGAAGCCGGAGATACCGGAGAGAATGGCGCCAACAAGGAAGGCAAGAGCAGTCACGACACCCCGGGCTGCCTGATGCTCGCGCTCGAAGATCGCCACCAGAAGGCCCATGACGATGGCCACAACGATGGCCAGCATACCGATGGTGCGGTACTGCCGGTTCAAATAAGCGACCGCACCCTCGAAGATGCGGCCGGAAATGTCCTGCATCGCCGCGGTCCCCTGGTCACGCGAGAGGACATCTCTTGCGAGCCAGACTGCAAAGCCGATCGCGACCAGTCCGAAGACCACGACCGGCAAGGCATAAAGAAACAACTCGTTCATGCGTCCCTCCCTGGAACCCCACATGAGTGAAACATGGTTACGTCCCACCGACAGCATCGCCGCGTGCGACATTCCTCGAATCATCCCATAAAACGACGAATGACGACTTTCCCGGTGGTCAGTCTCTTGAAAGCTAAATTGCCATTTCCGGAATCTGTCCAGAGCACTGCGGGCAGTCGTCGTCAATCGGGATGCGAGTCCGAGGCGCAGGAAAATTATTCGTTGTACCTTTTCAAGGAGTTCGGCGTTCAGGATCCCGAGACAGTGGTCCTCGAGTAGCGTCTGGGCAGGTGCATCCGTCCATGGATGACGGAAGCGCTATGTACCGGCATCCAAATAGAGCCCTCGGTCTCGAATGTAACGCTCGATCTCGTCGGGCACCAAATAGCGGATGGAGGCGCCTTTCCTGACACGATCTCGTATCCCAGATGAGGAGACCTCGATCAATGGGGATTCGAAGAGCGTTGACCGATTTCGTAGATTGCGCACAGTGGCCAGCATCGCGCCGGTAACAACGGTGCCGGGTCGCGAGGCGATCGCCAGTTGGGCGTGTTCGAGAATCGCGTCGGGCTCGTTCCAGGTCGGGAAGTCTCTGAGGGAGTCCGCACCGGCGATGAAGAAGATTTCCCGGGCCGGAAGTTCCCGGTGCACGCGTGCCAGGAGCTGGCTGGTGAATGACGGCCCGTCGGAGCGCAAGTCGAAATCGCTGAACCCAAACCGATCGTCCCCCGCGACCGCCAGATTTACCATCGCCACTCGGTCTTCAGCTGGGCTGATGTCTCCCCTGCTTTTATGGGACGGAGTCTGAGCGGGCATAAAAAGCACGCGTCGGAGACCAATTGCTTCCGCGGCATAGCTGGCGATGACGAGATGGCCGATATGGATGGGATCAAAAGTGCCGCCCAATATCCCGAGCCGCTCCGGCATCGTCACTCCTTGATCTCGAGTCTGGAATCTCCCAGCTGGGCAATGAGCAATCGCATGACGCTTTGCTCTACCTCCGGCTTGGCATCGATAAGCAAGGATACGTCCATGCGGGTACCCTCGGTCGATGAGTTTCTGATTTGCGGTGCCGGCATCGGCTTGCGCACTCCCTCCACGTCAGAAAGGGCGTCGGCGATACGTCTCTCTATCTGGTCGACAGGCATCGACACGGACGTGATCGCAAGGTCGAGCCGCCGAGTCCGGAAGTGCGACCGGTTGGTCAAGATCTCGGTGAACATGAGGGAGTTCGGAACCAGCACCAGAGCGCCGTCCTTATTCCGGATCAACGTAGTGCGGATGTCGATTCCCTGGATTTCCCCCTCGACGTCCTTGACCTTCACGCGGTCGCCAACAAGGAAGGGTCGTTCCAAGAGGAGCAGGATCCCGGCAAAAAAGTTCTTCATCACGTCCTGAAGTGAAAGACCGATTGCGACAGTCAAGGCCGAAAGGACCGCGAGGAGACCGGTCCAGCTTGCCCCCAGGGCTCCCAGGATAGCGAGGAATGCGCCGACAAATGCCGCAATGGAGAGGATTCGTCCTACCAGCAGGGCTCCATTCCGCCCGAATGAACGGCGGGTGAGCATTGGCTCGATTTGACGCCTCGCCACCCATGACACGGACCAGGCCACGGCGACGATAAGAACGATTCGCAGGAGCGTCTTCCCCCATACGAGGGCTTCTCGTGCAAATTCCTGAAGAATTGCCAGAATCGCATCGTCCATGTTCGGAATCGGCTCCAGCGTGTACGTCTATCCGTCTGTACGCACACTCTTATCATATGGCATGGTCACTACACCACACCGGCGCCCTGCCGAATCGCCAAAAGGCCGATATTGGCGCTGGAAAATGGCGGAGCACGCGCTTACACTGAGCCCGGGAGGGGTAAAGGTGATCGGAGACCGGCTTGCTAGAATGCCGCCACGGTCGAAGATGCATCATCTGAGGCAGCATCCGAATCAGCCCTTCCAACGTCAACGCGCAATAGCAGGTGATGGCGACAGCAGGTCTTCTTGCCCTGCCGTCACGGACCTGAGAGTTAGTGTTCGCCATCGGTGCGAAAACCGATTAACGCCGCCAAAGCATCGTCTTACCTAACGCATCAGTGTGGACAACCCCCGATTGAGCCACCGATGAGCAGTACGAGGAGCTAGTGCTCAATGTCATCTCGCCACCCCGCGGCAGAGGAGTTCCCAGGTTCCGGCATGCCGGATTTGCCAGCGGAACTCTACGGTGATGATGACGCACAATATGCTCCGCCACGCCAGCCCCTTTCCCGCAAGCAGCGGCGAGGTCCGGTTGATTCACCCGACAATCGTTCGCCGCGTCCCCAGCGCCCGCCGCGGACGCAGCGAGAGGTGGTCTTTGAGGAGATTTCCCGAGACGACCAAAGGCGTGGTTATCGCCCGAGGGACACGCCGGGCGTTGCCCATGGACGGGCGCAATCGGGTGAGCGACAGCGGCAACCCGGTACGCGCGCATCAAAGAACTCCGACATGGCGAATCCTGAGCGTGACGAGGCAACTCGCGAGTATCCGCGGAGCCAGGAGCGCAGACGACAGCGGAGACAACCTCCTCCTGCAGATGACGGGCCCCGGCGCCGATCCCACCGCACGGGCACACCGCCTCGCTACGACAGGGTCATCGAGCAGCCCAAGATGCAAGCCCAGGGAACAGCGGCAGACGTTATCACCAGCATTCGACCGGTTCGAAGCGAACGATCAGTGCCGCATCGACGTCACCGGAATCCCGCCTGGACGTGGAAACCGATCGTCATGCCGCAACCTCGCCAGATACTTGCTCAGGCGCTCCCTAACTTGCTTATGGCCCTTGCGGCGGTCGTAATACTCGCACTCATGCCGTATATGCCCTTTGGGTTACCGCTCTGGGCGCCTCTATTGATGATGCCGATGCTCGCGCTCATTTACTTCGCAGACGAGACGGTACATCCGACATGGGCGCGGGCCGCAGCCGTCAACCTGGCAACGGTGGGAGCTTTCTTTCCAGCGGTGATTGTGCGACAGAGTGTGTTGAGAGTACCGTTTGTGGAGTGGGGCAACGGGACCTTGGCGATGCCGATTTTGGCCACCATCGGCGCGGTTGTTCTCCTGGCGGCCCTCGCGGCAGGAAGCGCTGTCCTGAGCGAAGAGGATCCCGAGTACGCCGGAATTATCTTTCTTCCTGCGGCACTCATGGTGCCATTCTTCGCGGGAGCGACGGAGATTACCAATCTCGTGACCGCGTTTATGGTCATGGCCGCCGTCTATGCTGTTAGTGCGGTCCTGACAGTCGTTGCATCGATGCTGCCTGGGGCATACCCAACGCTCGTCGCACCAATCGCCCTGGCGCTGGAATTTCTCGTGCTGCCCCTCTCGAAAAACACGCCGATCTTTCCCGTTGGTGCCGGCACGTCGGCCAAACTGCTCTTCTTTGTCGTTCTCTCCGTGGCTGTGGGCCTGACGGTTGCCGTGCCTATGATGGCGGTATGGGTACGACAGGTGCGACGTCTCGTCCAATCAAGAGGATCGAGGGGACATCAATCTGCACGGGCATAGGCCGACGTCACAAGAACGTTGGATATTAAGCGACCCTGGGTGAACCTTTTGCCCGGGGTCTCTGGTGCCAAGGACCAGCTTACTGGTCCACGACGCCGGTAGCTTCGTCTTCGATACTGTTCAGCCGCGCCTCAGAGGCGGGATCCTTGGGCTCGATGACGGCCATTGAGGCGACGGTCTGATCCGGCGTCAGTCGCATCAGCGTCACGCCCTGGGTTGCGCGGCCGATAAGCGAGATCTGGTTAGCAGCGATCCGGATCGCGATGCCAGAGCTATTCATAAGCATAACTGCGTCATCTGGATGGACCATGGCAGCCCCCACGATCTTCCCAGTACGACTGGTGAGCCGCATTGCCTGGATGCCTTTTCCTCCCCGGCCCTGGGCCCGGTACTGGTCGATCGGCGTACGTTTGCCGAGGCCTCGTTCCGCGACGACGAGGAGATCGTGATCGGGCTCGTTCACCTCGAAGGCAATTACCCTGTCGCCGTCATCCATGCGGATGCCAATAACGCCCGCCGCTGGACGGCCCATTGGACGTACATCGGACTCGGGGAACCGGATGGCCTGACCGCCCGTGGTCACAAGCACCACATCATCGCTACCGCTCGTCTGGCGGACCCAGGCAAGCTCATCGTTGTCATCCAGGCTGATGGCGATCATGCCATTGGAACGCACCGCCTTGAACTGGTCGAGGCTCACTCGCTTGACGCGACCGAGGCAGGTCGTGAAGAAGAGGAAGTCCGACGCGCTGAAGTCACTCACCTTGAGCAGTGTCGTAACCGTCTCGTCGGGCTGCATGTTGATGACGTTGACGATCGGCAGACCCTTCGCCGTGCGGCTTGCATCGGGAAGCTCGTGCACCTTGAGCTGGTACACGCGCCCGCGGTTGGTGAAGACCAGCAGCGAATCCATGGTGTTGGCGCTGAGGATGTGCTGGATCCCGTCTTCTTCGCGCATTGTGATGCCTGTGACGCCACGTCCACCGCGACGTTGGACGCGATAGACCTCATCGGCCATACGCTTCACGTAGCCCTTGTTGGTCACGGTGACGAGCACGTCGACCTCGGGGATGAGGTCCTCCTCGCTGAGAATCCCGGATACATCCTGGATTCGCGTCCTGCGGGCATCACCGTAGCGCGCCTTCAGATCTTCCAGATCCTCCTTGATGATGTTGAGGATGAGCTGGGGCTCCGAGAGCAGGCCCTCGAGGTAGGCAATCTCTTTCAGGACTTCCTTGTACTCATTCTCAATCTTCTGTCGCTCAAGGGCAGCAAGGCGAGCCAGGCGCATGTCGAGGATTGCGGTCGCCTGTGCATCAGAGAGCTTGAACGCCGACATGAGATTCTTTTTCGCCGTATCGGTCGAACGGGAGCGGCGAATGGTCGCGATGACCTCGTCAATGTTGTCCAGTGCGATCTTGAGCCCCTCAAGGATATGGGCACGGCGGCGCGCCCGATCGAGCTCGAACTCGGTACGCCGGGTGATTACTTCTCGGCGGTGAGAGATGTACTCCTGCAATGCACGCTTGAGTGTCAGTACGCGTGGTTGCGTGCCTCGCTCCACCAAAGCGAGCATGTTGACGCCGAACGTCTGCTGCAGTGCGGTGTGCTTGAACAAGTTGTTCAGCACTTTCATCGGCTGGGCGTCTCGCTTCAGCTCGATCACCATCCGCATGCCGGTTCGGTCCGATTCATCGCGTAGGCCGCTGATGCCGTCCATCTTGCCTTCACGGACCATATCCGCGATGCGTTCCAAAAGCACCGCCTTGTTGACCTGGTAGGGCAGCTCGGTCACCACGATCTGGTACCGGTTGCCCCGTTCGGTCTCCTCGGCAAAGGCCTTCGCGCGGATGACAACGCGACCGCGTCCGGTTGCGTAGGCCGCCTGGATGCCTTCTCGCCCCAGGATCGTGCCGCCGGTGGGGAAGTCTGGACCGGGAACGACCTCAAGAAGTTCTTCGAGCGTTACATCCGGATTGTCGATCAGCAATGCCGCTGCATCGCAGATCTCTCCGAGATTGTGCGGGGGGACGTTTGTCGCCATACCCACCGCGATACCGGCGCTACCGTTGACGAGCAGGTTGGGAAGACGCCCGGGCAGGACTGTTGGCTGCGTCATCGACGCGTCGTAGTTCGGCATTTCATCGACGGTCTTCTTGTCGATGTCTACCAGGAGCTCTTCGGCGATAGCCGTGAGTTTGGCTTCTGTATAACGCATGGCAGCGGCGCTATCTCCGTCGACCGATCCGAAGTTTCCCTGCCCATCGACGAGGGGATAGCGAAGGCTGAAGTCCTGGGCCATGCGGACGAGGGTGTCGTAGGCGGCGGTATCACTATGCGGATGAAAGTTCTTGATGACCTCGCCGACGATACCGGCGCTCTTTCGATAACGGGTGTTCGCGCGAAGACCCATCTGGCTCATTGCATAGAGCACGCGTCGATGTACCGGTTTGAGACC
>JAUJLY010000101.1 GCA_030447145.1 Thermomicrobiales bacterium | reverse complement strand
ACGGATATCGCGGAGCGGATCACATTCAGCCCGCGTACGGCTTTGACGAATTTTACCAACATCCTCAACAAGATCATGTAAAACGGGCGCTCCGCCGCGTCTGCGGGGGATCTTCGTGCCGGGCTGGTCCGGGGACAGAATAGGGGCGGTATGGTGGCTTAGGGGCGGCGCCAGACGGCGCCGCCCCTACGCGTTCCAGGCTAGGCCGGCACGATCTGGTCGTCGAGCTTCTTCGACCGTTTGGTGACGATCTCCGGCTGCTTCTTGCCGATAATCACCGTGTCGTCGTGGCGGAAGCCGCCGACACCCCAGATGTAGATGCCAGGCTCGGAGGAGAAGACTTCCCGCTCCTTAAAGGGTCGATGGAGGAAAGGCATATCGTCCGGGAATTCGTGTCCGGCGATGCCTATTCCGTGGCCGGTGCGGTGGTTAATGTTCTCTCCAAACCCGGCCTTTTCGTACACCTGCTGGGCAGCTGCATCGGCGTTGGAGACAGGGTTGCCGGCCACCATCTGGGCGGCGGCGGCCTCGCATGCCTCAGTCGCCGCCTCAAAGGCGCGCACCTGGACATCGCTCCGCGGCTTGCCAATGAAGAGGGTACGCTCGTTCTCGACCACCAGGCCGCTCAGTCGCAATACGATGATATTGACGACCCCGTCACCCTTCTCGAATGTCTCACCCGCGCCGGCACCGGTGCCGTGCGGCGAGGCGGAGTAGCGGCCGCTCAGGGAGATCATGCGGATCTCGAGCCGGTCCTTCGGGAAGCGTCGTGCACCTTCCTCCATAATCAACTTGCTGATTTCGAAATCGAACGCCTTCACGTTCAGCCCCGGCTTGACCAGCTCCATGTAGCGATCCTGGCCGTAGTCAGTCAGTGCCGCGCAATCGCGGATGATGTCGAGTTCGGCCGGGTACTTGACCTCCCGCATCTCGATCAGCTTGCGAGTGACGTCCTCGAACTCAAGCCCGGGTGCCGCCAATTTCAAGGCAGAAGGGCCGTGCCCCTCGACACCGACCCGGCCTTTCGTGACACCTCTCTCCGCCAGGCGCTGGGCCAGCAGGTCGCCCCATTGTTCGCGGGTCCACGTCCGGTTGACTGAGCGCGGATGCTCTACATAGATGGTGTAGTCCGTGATGTAGAGCGTCTTACGCTCCTCCGCGAAACGGAGATGATTGGTCGAAAGCTCGTTCATCACCATGAATGGCTTGCCATCGACGGGAATCACGGCCGCCACCGGACGCTCCCAGGGTGCGACATCGAGGTGGAAGCCGGAGACCATATAGAAGTTGTCCGGCGTCGTCACGATCAGCGCCTTCATGTCGTTGGCGCCAAGCCACTCCTTTATGCGTTTCTCGCGATCGGCAAAGACGGACTGTGGGACGAATGGCATCGTGCTGCCCTCCTTGGGCTACGTGCGAATACGCGGGTCCAGAGTGTCCCGGAGCCAGTCTCCAGTGATATTGACGGCTAGGGCGACGAGCGCGAGCGCAAGTCCCGGGAGCGTGATGAGCCACCAGGCAGAGAAGATGTAGTCCAGCCCCTCGCTGACCATGCTTCCCCAGGCGGGTGTTGGGGGCTGCACGCCGAAACCGAGGAAGCTGATACTGGCCTCAGCAATGATGAAACGGGCGACCTGCAAGGTACTGATGACGATCAGCGGGGTGATGATATTCGGCAGGATATGCCGCAGGAAGATACGGCCGCTTCTGGCGCCGGTGAGGTGCGCGGCCTGGACAAACTCTCGCTCACGGACGACGAGCGTTTCACCCCGGGCGATGCGGGCATATTCAATCCAGCCGGCGATGACCAGCGTAATGATGATGTTTCGCAGACCCAGGCCGAGAATGGCATTGATCGTGAGCGCAAGCAGGATGAACGGGAATGCGAGCTGGACATCGACCAGCCGCATCAGCAGGACATCCAGCCAGCCTCCGTAGTACCCGGCCAGCATCCCGATCGGCACTCCGATGAGCGCGGAGAGAACGACGGTCAGGAATCCCACCGTCATGGAGATGCGGGCGCCAAGAAGCATCCGGCCCCAGACATCTCGTCCCAGTTGGTCGGTTCCCGCGATGTGCCCGTCGGTCAGAGGTGGCAGGAGGCGGGAGCCAAAGCTTGGACTGTTGATGGTGTCCGGGACGAGCACCGGCGAGAGGATCGCGGCAAGGACCACGGCGAGCAGGAAGAGGAGAGAAACACTTGCCCAGGGATCTCGCTTCAGCGATCGCAGCAGTTGGTTCTGTCTCGTCCGGGAAACGGCGATCCCGGACGTGCCGCCGGCTGCGACGGACGCGGTACTCATCCGAGTTTTACTTGTGGGTTCGCCCAACCATAGGTCAGATCGGCCACCAGGTTCGCCAGGGTGTACATCGCCGCGAAGAGGACGACAGCCGCCATTACCACGGCAAAGTCCCTGTTCAGGAGCGCCTGGACGGTGACGCGGCCCATCCCGGGCCAGGCAAACACCTGCTCGATCACCACCGCGCCCTCAATGAGGCGGCCGATCTCTAGGCCGGTCATGGTAATGAGCGAGATACTGGCGTTCTTCAGCGCATGCCGCCAAAGCACCGTCCCGTTGGACAATCCCTTCGCTTTGGCAGTCCGCATGTAGTCCTGCCCCAGCACGTCCAGCATGGTTGATCGCGTGAGACGCGCGTAGCGCGCGGTGCTCAGCGCTGACAGGGTAATGGCGGGAAGAATGATGTGCTGCACACCTCCGCGGCCACTTGTCGGCAGCCAGTTCAGTTGCACTGCAAAGAGCAGCATCAGGAGGACACCGAGCCAGAACCCCGGGATGGCCTGCCCAAGCACGGCGATGAGCCGCGCGACCTTGTCCCATACCGAACCATGATGCGTGGCGGAGAGGATGCCCAGCGGGATGCCCACACTAAGAGAGATCACCAGCGCCAATCCCCCAAGCTGGAGCGTTGCCGGCAAGCGCTCGAGGACGATCTCGATCGCTGGGCGTCGCTCGCGGGTCGACTCGCCGAAATCTCCCTGGATGGCGTCTCCCATGAACGTGGCGTATTGAACAGCGAGAGGTTCATTGAACCCCATCCGCTCGCGGATTTCCTCCAGGTTGGTTCTGGACGTGTCCATTGGTGCAAAGAGGAGCACCGGGTCACCTGACAGCCGTAGCATGAAGAAGACGGCTGTCAGGGCCAGGAAGATCACGATCAGGCCGGAGGCGAGACGCCCGAGGACGTAGCCTTTCATTCAGTCTTCCCCAGGTGGTGATGAGGAACGGAACTATCTCGCCTCGGCTTCGCCCATCCAGAGGAACTCGTCCGCACGAGGAGCCCAGCTGATGTCGTTCGCGACACCGTAGATGTCATGCTGCTGCCACAGGAACAGCCAGGCGGCGTCTTCGTAGACCATTTGTTGAACCTGAAACCAGAGCTCCTTGCGCTTCTCGGGATCGACGGTCATTGTCGCTTCCTCGATCAGCGGTTCCACTTCCGGGTTTTGATAGCTGCTGTAGGTGGAGTCGCCGACAAAGAGAAAGGCAATCGTGCCCATCGCGTCGAGTGCGGGTCCCCAGCCAAGGTAGAACATATCGCCCGTTTGGCGATTTACGATCTTGTCCAGATGCGTTCCCCACTCGTTGTACTGGACATTGACTGTGATCCCAACGTCTCCGAGCGAGGCGGCGATGGCGAGTGCCGCGTCGGTGTCCATCGGATAACGGCCTTGGGGAGCGTCCATGGTAATTTCGAGTTCACCGGGCGCATAGCCGGCCTCCTCGATCAGGGCGCGGGCCTTATCGGGATCATATTCATAGGGCTGAAGGTTGGGATTGACATCAGGATTCAGTCCCGACAGCGGACCGGCTATCCTGGTGGCCTCGCCCTGGAAGATACCCTCAATGATCCCATTGACATCGACGGCGTAGTTCACCGCCTGGCGGAGACGAACGTCGTTGAAGACGCTGTCCTCGCGATTGTTCACAAGCGCTACATAGTTGATGCGAGATGAGGGGATGGCCTCGATGCGGGCTGTTCCGCTTTCCTCGACCGTCTGCATCGAATCCACCGGGATGTCCTTCACGACACCCAGCTCACCGGCAAGCAGCGCCGCGAGGCGCGTGCTGAACTCCGGGCTGAAGCGGAACTCCACTTCCTGCACCATGACGTCATTGCGCCAGTACTCCTCATTGCGTTCGAGGAGCAGGTACTCGCCGCGGGCCCATTCCTTGAACTTGAACGGTCCTGTGCCGCTCGGGTTCGCGACGTATTCCTCATATCCGACCTCTTCAAGGTACTTGGAGTCGATCGGGTGAAGCTCAACCATTCTCTGTTCCATGAGTGGGAACGGATCCGTCGTCTTGATCCGGAAGGTCTGGTCGTCGACGACCGTGACCTCTTCGAACTGTTCCCATCGTTCCAGGTAATGGCTTTCGTTTGCCGGGTCCAGCGCCCAGTCGATGGCAGCCTTGAAGTCGTTGGCCGTAAGCGGATTCCCGCTATGGAAGGTGATATCGGGGCTAACGAGAGTCAGTTCCCAAGTCAGCTCGTCGATGTTCTCGAGGCTGCAAAGCCAGGGGCCAACTGCATAGTTCTGTTCGGGATCGTAGTTCATGGTCCGATCGAAGATATGCGCGAGCTGAATCCCGGTTGTCCAATCCACGATCGCATTGGGCATCATCGTCAGTGGATCCGCGCCCAAACCCACGCCAACATGCTCGATCATGCCCTCCTGCGCGGATGCCGAGAGCACACCAAGTCCGAGTATGCCCCCCAGAGGTCCGCCAAGAGCCACCGCAGAGAGGGGGAGGGCTCCGGTTGCCTTGCTGAAGCTGCGTCGATTAAGGAGAAGCTTTGACTGATCCATCGTTGTCCCTTTCGTGTACTCCCGGTAATTGAAACGTGAGCATTTGAACCTGCGGAACGCCTCGCTCTTCAGGTAGCCGGGAATCTACTGGCTTCCCGGCCTGTCCCCGTCCATGAACACGGACGTGACCAACCTGGAAGAAACCAGGCGGGGCCCATAGGGACATGAAGATACGCGCTCGTCGTTCTAGGACTGCAAGGTAACAACCGGGACGACTGCTGTCAATGCGCCCGGGTCCCGTTCCATCTTGTATCCGTCAATACCAGCGAAAATGCGGCTCAACGGGAGAAACGTGTCGCCTTCTTAATCACATGTTTGGCAAGTTGATATCGCCTAAACAGGGACACGCAATGAGGTATATGGGCCGGATGGCGAAAGATGTGGCACAAACGGAGCTATTATGGCGTTTGTGAAATTCGTCACGGGATCTAGCGTCATAATATGTGGAGAACGGGCTCTGGAGGATAGAAACACGCGGCAGATACCCCCCTCATCATGTTATGCTTATCGCTAAATCATCGTGCCTGTTCACGGTTGCCCGAACACCGCGAACGCTTGCTTGACTCAGTCCCGTGAGGGGCACGCTGCCGTACTTCCCGTCGTTGTGGCGGGGTTCCCGCGTCCTACTCGAAGATATCCGGTCCGTCACTGCTGGCGGAGGCGATATCAAGGAGCCAAACGGAAAGTATTATGAGCGATCTGAGCGCGTTTTTCGGACCTAACGCCGGCTACGTGCTGGAGCTCTACGATCGGTATCTGGAGGATCCGGAATCGGTCGATGCTGAGTCCCGGCAATACTTTGACTCATTTGCCCCTACCTTCACGGCTACGCCCACCGTTTCCCCGTCCACAGCCCCGGTGACAACTGTGGATGTCGCCAAGATTGCCGCTGCTGTAGGCCTTGCCACCGCAATCCGCGAGTATGGTCACCTTGCCGTCCAGACTGATCCGCTCGGCGGTCCACCGCCAGGTGCCCCCGAGCTTGACGTTGAAACCTACGGCATCACTGAGGATGGCCTGAAGTCCATTCCGGCAGCTGCGGTCGGTGGACCGCTCGCCGACGGTGCAGCGAACGCTGCCGAGGCGATCCAGCGGTTGCGGGATCGCTACACCACCACGCTTGGCTTCGACTTCGATCATGTCCAGATCGCGGAAGAGCGCCAGTGGCTGCTTGAGGCCGCTGAAACAGACAAGTACGACGTCAAGCTCGATGACAAGGACAAGAAAAAACTCCTCGAGCGTCTCACCCAGGTGGAGATATTTGAGCGCTTTCTGCATCAAACTTATCTTGGGCAAAAGCGATTTTCCGTCGAGGGCAACGATATCCTGATCCCTATGCTGGACCAGCTCATCGATGACTCTGCGGCGCTGGGCGCAAAGGAGGTCGTGATGGGCATGGCCCATCGCGGACGCCTGAATGTGCTCACGCACATCATGAGTAAGCCCTACGGGGCCATCATCAATGCCTTTGAGGGTGGCAAGCACAGGAATACCCCGGCGACGGAGTTGCGGGATATCCGTTCGGGCGATGTGAAGTACCACCTTGGTGCCCGGCTCTCGAAGAACGTGGAAACCGGCGAGCGGGTGAAGGTGCCGATCGTGCTTGCGCCAAACCCGAGCCACCTGGAGGCGGTGAACCCGGTCGTGCTCGGTATGGCTCGTGCCGTACAGGACAATCGGGATCACCCGGGACAGCCGGATCAGGAGAAAACACGCTCTCTCGCCATCCTGATTCATGGCGATGCGGCTTTCCCCGGTCAGGGCGTCGTCGCCGAGTCGCTCAACCTCTCCGGCCTCGCGGGATACAACACCGGCGGGACCATGCACATCATCGTCAACAACCAGATCGGGTATACGACCGACTGGCGCGATTCCCGGTCGACGCTCTATGCGGGCGATCTGGCGAAGGGCTTCGAGATCCCGGTTATCCATGTCAATGCGGACGACCCGATCGCCTGCCTCTCCGCTGCCCGGATTGCGACCGAGTACCGCAAGACATTTGGTAAGGATTTCCTGATCGATGTCGTCGGGTATCGGCGCTGGGGCCACAATGAAGGCGACGAGCCGGCATTCACCCAGCCACTCATGTACCAGACAATCACCAGGCATCCAACCGTGCGAAAAATCTGGGCGGATGAGCTCTCCAGGCAGGGTGTTATCACCGACGACGATGCTGCTGCAATGGAGAAGCGCATCTACGACCGGCTGATGAAGATCCGTCAGGGCGTCACCGAGGGCACAGAAACCTTCGAGGATGAGGTTCCCGAAGAGGTCCGGCCTCGTGAGGAGGTCGACACCGCGCTAACCTCGGACCGAATGCGTGAGTTGCAGACGGCCCTGCATGCGCTGCCCGAAGATTTCTCTCCTAATGGCAAGCTGAAGCGCCAGTGGTCGGCACGCGCTGCTGTCCTCGACAAGGAGGACGGCAAGCTCGATTGGGCCCATGCCGAGAGCATGGCGTTTGCCGCGATGCTCCAGGAGGGCACTCCTGTCCGCCTTACGGGCCAGGACGCCCAGCGTGGCACCTTCAGCCAGCGACACCTCGTGCTGCATGACGCAAAGTCGGGCGATGTCTATGCGCCGCTGGAACACATCCCCGGGGCCACGGCATCGTTCGCTGTCTATAACAGCCCGCTCTCCGAGAACGCCTGCGTGGGCTTCGAGTACGGCTACAGCGTGAATGCGCCCGAGGCGCTTGTGATCTGGGAAGCACAGTTCGGCGACTTCGTGAACGGTGCGCAGGTCATTATCGACCAATTTCTCTCCGCCGCTCGCTCAAAGTGGGGGCAGAACCCTTCCCTGGTGATGCTGCTGCCGCACGGCTATGAGGGCCAGGGGCCCGAGCACTCCAGTGCGCGACTTGAGCGGTTCCTTCAACTTGCCGCGCAGGACAATATCCGTGTCGCGAACTGCACGACCGCTGCCCAATACTTCCACTTGCTTCGTCGCCAGGCGGCCCGTCTCCAGAACGATCCACGGCCACTCGTGTTGATGACTCCGAAGAGCCTGCTGCGGCATCCGCTCGCGGGATCGTCGCCCGCTGAGTTCATCGAGGGCACGTTCCGGCCGGTCCTTGACGACCCGAAGGCGGCGGACCGCAAGGACGTGGTTACCCGTCTCATCCTCTGCAGCGGCAAGATCGCTGTGGATCTTGAGACCGCCGATGCACGTGAAGGCGCCGAACAGGTGGCTGTTGCCCGGGTCGAGCAACTGGCCCCCTTCCAGAACACGGCGATCACTAAGGTCATCGACAATTACCCCAATGTGAAAGAGATCGTCTGGCTGCAGGAAGAGCCGCGCAACATGGGCGCCTGGGGTTACATGGGTCCCCGCCTGCGTGGTCTTGTCGAGGATACGCTCTCGGTGCGTTACATTGGTCGACCGGACCAAGCCAGCCCGGCAGAAGGCTTCGCCGAGCTGCACCAGGCGGCGCAGAAGGCGATCGTTCACGGAGCTTTCGCCGATGACCTCAAATCCGACGACAGCACAGCCGAGGAAGAAAAAGTCCCGTCTGGTGGCCGCTCGACAAACGGCAAGTCCGAAGAGGCTACTGTCGAAGAGGGCAAGAAAAAGGTTACGGTCTCATCGGCCGACTAGACATGGACAGATGAGCGCGTGAGGAGGCAAGTGCCAAATCACGCGCTCAGTGGACGTATGGGAATTGACGCCAGGATCGGAGATCGCCAAAAGGGCAGATCGGCCGATATGTGCAGGAGACAGAAACAGGGATGGC
>JAUJLY010000100.1 GCA_030447145.1 Thermomicrobiales bacterium | reverse complement strand
GCGTCTGATACGAACACCTGTACGCATCAGACACCAACTATCGACGCGCGTCCCGCATGGCACGATCGATCTGACGCTTCGCATCGCGTTCGGCCGTAGCCTGGCGCTTGTCGTACAGGTTCTTGCCCTTTGCCACTCCGACGTCAACCTTCGCGCGGCCGCGCCTCAACTTGATTCTCAAAGGAACAAGCGTCATTCCCTTCTGGTCGGTCTGCTGCCGCAGTCGATCGATCTCCCTACTGTGCGCCAAAAGCTTTCGCGGACGATCAGGATCATGATTGGTGTAGCTACCGTGCCTATACGGGGTGATGTGGCAACCTATGAGCCACAACTCGCCATTATCGATGCGCACGTATGCTTCCGAGATCGTCGCCTTGCCCTCGCGGACCGATTTGATCTCGGTCCCGGTAAGGACGATCCCCGTCTCGAGCTGCTCATCGATGAAATACTCGTGAAACGCTCGCCGATTTTGCGTCACCACCCGATCAACGTTTGGTGACTCTTTGGTAGAACCAGTACCCTTCTTCACCATGCGGGAATACTACAACGAAACAGGGCCCATCATTGACGGGCCTCTGGCCGCATTACCGCGCTAGAATGCTCCAATGATGAAGACGACCCTTTCGGCGAAAGACCCCTACGGCGACATTGCCGAACTCTACGACCTGGAACACGACAGCTTTGATGTCGATGTCGAGCTGATGCTCAACTTCGCGCAGGTCGTCGGTGATCCCATTCTGGAAATGGGTTGTGGCTCTGGCCGGATCCTGATCCCTTTGGCTGAGGCAGGGTTCAATGTAACGGGAATCGATGTGTCCCGTCCCATGCTCGATCGCGCGGGGGCCGCCGTCGCCCACTCAGCCGTCAGGGACCGGGTCACGCTGGTCGAAGGCGACATGCGCGAGGCAGATCAAGCACCCGGCGGACCGTTCGGATTGGTCATCTTCTCGCTCAACAGCCTGATGCACCTGACAACCGTCGAGGATCAGCGAGCAGCGCTCTCGTCAGCCGCCCGTACACTGGATCCGCGTGGCCAACTGATCATCGACACAATGAACCCGTCCCCCGACCAGATCCGTCATCTGCTGGAGAGCCCCCATCACGAGGGTAGCTGGGATTTGCCAGACGGCTCCACCGTCGACAAGTGGTCGCACAGGCGGCACGCCAGCACTGCACAGCTCCTTGATACGCTCCTGTGGTACGACCGCACCCATGCCGATGGCTCGTTGACGCGCACGCGGAGCTCATTTGCGTTGCGCTACGTTCACGCGTCAGAGTTGGGAATGATGCTGGAGCTGTCGGGTTTTATTGAGCCGATGTTCTACGGTAGTTACGATCTCGACCCATACGACAATGATTCCGAGCGCCTGATTGTGACAGCCGAGGTTACCGCCTCGCATCGTCACCAGGGGTAATCAGCGGCTAAAATAGCGATAGCGTCGACGGGCGCGAATCATTCCCCCATCTCACATCGCCGACGGCACCAGGGACAGAATATGAAGCATCTCCACTCGGCATCCTGGGGCATTACCGCCCTTGGTCTTCTCGCCATCATCGCAGCGGTTGTTCTCGACCTCGACGCCATGTGGCTCATGGGAGGCATCCTTCTCACGTGGGCGGGTATCGTCAAGATCATTGTGGTACTGATCTGGACTCGTATCGCCGGTATAGGCTCGGACCGCCACCTCCCGGAAAAGAGTATGTGAGGCGGATGGCCTTCAAATCGAAATCAGCTCCCACCCCGCGCCGGAGGATTCGACCATGAGCCAACAAAGACGGACCAGGATGCAGAACGACCGTATCCGCCAGGCGCGGCAGGTGCTCGCTGGCGACGCAGTACGGCCATCCCCCGATCCCTGGGCAATGGCCGAAGGGACGATCCCACTCACGTCGCTGCAGCGCACCTACGTGATTATCCTCGTCGTCCTGCTCATAATCGGTGCAGTACTCGCTGTGCTGTTCGACAGCCTCGCGCTTGCGACTATCCCCTTTTTCATCCTGGCGATCGGGCTGATCGCCGCCCGCTTCGTCTTCTGAAGCGGCTGACATGAGCAAACTCTTCGCCGTCGGCGACATACACGGGCATTACTCAGAGCTCAAACAGCTTATGGAACTCCTTCTGGCGGAGGGAAAGCTCCAGCCTGCATCGGACACTCTCGTCTTCCTGGGGGATTACGTCGATAGCGGACCAGCGACGAGGCAAGTCGTCGATCAACTGATGTCGTGGGAAGAGCAGTTTCCCCATTGGGTCTTCCTTAAGGGCAACCACGAAGACATGATGCTCGATGCCCTTGTCTATCACAGCAGGAAATACGGCTTCTACGGGATGTGGTGGGGACAAGGCGGAAAAGAGACCGCGCGTTCCTATCTGCCCGAGGATACCACCGAGTATGACCGGGCTCTCATGCAGCCTAACGAGTTCATCCATACGCATCATCTCGAATGGCTGAACACCCGGCCACTAACCCACCAGCAGGACGGCTACCTCTTCGTACACGCCGGGTTCGCTCCCCGGATCGGGCTGGAGGGGCAGACCGAAAACGACATGCTTTGGATCCGCGAGAAGTTCGTGAACTCTAATTGGGACTTCGACGGTAAGCGGGTGGTGTTTGGGCATACCCCGGTTGAACAACCATTGGTTATGCCGAACAAAATCGGCATTGACACAGTTTTTCATACGTTCGGCAAGATCACGGCGGTGGAACTAGATACCACCGATACAGCGGCCACCCCCAGGTTTTACTTCTCACCCTTGATCGGAAGCCGTCGTTAGAACGATGCGCAGCAGGGTCAGGTCCGGGGGCCTGGGACGGTATCCAACCTCTATTAGTCGTTCCTCAACAAGTCCTGCCACCAACGGCACAATGCCAGGAAATGCAGCGCGACCGACGGAAGCACTATTGCAAGCGCATAGTGGTGCGCTTGCAACGGACATTCAGTGTCTGCCCTGCTCCCCGTCCGTCGAGCCAATGCCGCCAACTCATTGATCTCGAGGTCGACCACCACGCGACTGGTGACAATGACCGAGATGATCTCTGGCGGTCACCAGGATCAGCTCTCTGCCACGATCAAGTTAACCGGAGTGGGGCGCTGCGAATGAAGCCTTTTATGCAGAGGCTCTTCTTATCCGCCGATAGGACGGGAGCGTGAACTCCCTGTTCGGGATGCTGCTCGAGGTGATTCGGCCGTCGCGCGAACGCGAGGCAAGTAGAAAGTGCTATCCGCCCCAGTGGTCCATCTTCTTCACTTTAAGCCGTCGACTAGGTTGGAAACGAAGCGACCTTGGTCAGCACTGTGAACGTCGGAGGTCCCTGCATGCCGCCTGATTTCATCGTCTCCTTGACCGCGGCATCGCCGACGAATCCCTCGAACGCTTCTCGGCTCTCCCATGCAAGCAGGACAATGACCTTCTGTTCGGCTTCGATTACTGAGAATACTTCGGCACCGACGCACCCATGCCGTGCGCGGGCCTTCGCTCCCGCAGTTGCGAACACGCTGATGAATGTCGAAAGATCTCGGATGGAAACCTCGCCAAGCACATGAATCACGCTGTACTCCATTTAGGAAGAATGCCGGCGGCCCGGCAGCGAATACCCATGTGTTGACGTCGTCTTCTCCTGCAGAGTTCCCAAACAACCGCTCGCCTATTCCTTGGCGGGGCGTGCAACCAGCTCCGACTATGCTGAAAGATTCTGGAGTGACAACGTTTTCTTCCCGAGTCTCACGCAGGCAGCAGCCAATCGGGATGATGGGACCAACGACTATTCCAAGGAACAGGATTGCCGACCATCGCCTCCCCGTTTTCCTTGACTCCGTCTAAAGAACAGGAATCTTTAGGGGTTAGGAGAAAAGCTCCTGGGAGGGTGGAAACTCGACATCCCAATCTTCGTTTGGATCGACTTCCTTTGTATCTCCGTCGGGAAGTGAGTATGCATAGTAATGACCGTCTGCCCCGAGCAAAAGGAGCTGTGACGGGTCGTTCTTGTTCTCGCCGACAACGGCGAGTTCGTTTGGCGGGGTGGGGTCGGAAAAGGAGCTCTTCATCGGGATCATGCTTTCGGGCTCTCTGTGCGCGGTCGGGGAAAGAACGAGCGATCCAGGTCCGGCGTGGCGGGCAACGCAGGAAACATTGAACGCCGACCCGACTTGCATTTTGTGTGCCGCCTTTACCGTATTTCGTCTCTCTCGGCGGGATGCAACATTGCAATTTGTGGCGCCAAGTATGTGCCTGCGCGTGGACGTCGGCCGACGAGCACCAGCTACATGGATCTAAGCTCTCCACAATACCTCCCTCACCGGCATCATTCTTGGATGCGAAAGGTTGTAGTCGCCGCCTTGAATCGGCAGCGAGGACAAGGAGGAGTCACCATGGCCGAGGTGAAAGATCCTGTTTGCGGAATGGAGTTGGACAGCAGTCAGGCCGAGGCACAAACGACCTATCAGGGCCGAGCCTACTACTTCTGTTCCGAGGAGTGCCGACGCACCTTCGACGAAAATCCTGAAGGATTCGTCAGCCAGGCTGGAACCCACAACAGCGAGACCTCCCCGTCCGAGCTTCCCTAGATACCGCCCCTGCATGCTAATAGCAACAGCGCCCGAAGGAGCCTGAATCGCAGGCCTTCGCGCGCTGTTGCACAAGTACGACGAGTTCATCGGGCCGGAACCGGAACTCGACTCCGATGCAGGTAGCACGAAGACCAAGCGCGGCGAGCCGACTCAGGAGATTCCGATCGTCAACGTGTCCGAACGAGCCAGCAGACGAATGGAGGCACCCTACCGTTGACTAAGGGTTAGGTGCCACTAACATATAGACTTATCGGTTCAAGGGAAGTACATACTGGTCTCCCCTTGGTTCCCACGCAGATGCCTCCTCGGTGACACCATGGCTCGCAACGAGATTCCAGAGAAACACCGCGGGTGCGTCCTCGTGCATAACCACAGCGAGGTCCCGATAGAGGGCCGCTCGCTTCTCCGGGTCCGTTGCCGTCGCCGCCGCCGCTATCAGCTCGTCTACCTCCGGATTGTCGTAGCGTGACAGGAAACCTTCGCCCGCAAAAACCAGGCTCAAGAGCGTATAGGGATCATAGAGGGGACTCCAGGTAGACATCCTTAGCGGCGGAGCAGAAAGATCTCCCCACGCGGCATTAAACTCCGCTAATTCGGAGACCTTGATCTCCGCCCGGATGCCCACCTCGGCCCACTGTGCCGCCATCGCCTCTGCCATAGCTTGCGGCACCGCAGTCGTGACCTCGAACACGACGTCGATCCCCTCGGCATACCCGGCTTCCTCCAGCAAGCCACTCGCTGCCTCAGGATCATACGCATACGGCTCGAGTTCAGGGTTGAACCCCATTGAACGCTCATCAGGATGCAGGGAGGCGAGGCGGCGCGCCTGGTCCGAGACAAAGACTTGAGCGATCGCATCAATGTCGAGCGCCATGTTGAGCGCCCGGCGTACCCTGACATCATCGAACGGCTCGGTATTGGTGGCGATGCGGATCCACGCCGAGCCGACGATCGGCTCCGAAACGATAGTGGCGTCACCCGACTCCACGGCCTCATGCTGATCGAGCGGGATATTGACAGCAATGTCAGCTGAGCCGCTCAGCAGATCGGCCACGCGGGTCGAAGCTTCGGGCACAAAGCGATAGAGGACCCGGTCCGCAATGGGAGCACCCTTCACGTCTGTTGGCTGATATTCCACAAACCGCTCCAGCTCGACATGGCTCCCCTTCTCCCAAGTGACGAACCTGTATGGTCCAGACCCTACGGGACTGGATGAAAGGGACTCTGCCGTGTACCCCTCCGGGAGGAGCATGTGCCACACCGCCATCTGGGCCGGGAGCCATGGGCTCGGCGCATCGCAGAGGATGTGCACAGTCAGGTCATCTACCCGGTTCATTTCGGTGATGGTGCTGAAGAGCGCGCTCACCTGTGAGTCCTCGCTGGCCTGCAGATGCTTAATCCCGCGGATAACCGCATCGACAGTGACAGGTGCTCCGTCGTGGAAGGTCAGCCCTTCCCGCAGTTTCGCCTCGAACGTTAGCTCGTCAACGGCCTCAAGCCTCTCCGCCGCCAGTGGCTGGATCGTTCCATCCTCTGCGATGGCAATGAGCCCGTCGTAGATTGAATGCACGATCGACCAATCCCGTGCGGAATAGGCGAACGCCGGGTCGATGCTGACGGGATCTCCGGCGAGGTCGATCACCAGTTCCCGGAGGAGATCCACCTCCGGAGTCTCCTGGCGAGCCGTCACTTGGGCACGAGGCGCAAAACCCCCAATCCCGGCCGCCCCTCCAATTCCAATCAATCTCCGGCGCGTCATTGCGGTTCCAATGGTCATGAAATTCCTCCGTAAGTGGTTTTCGATCTGTGTTTCGTGCGTTTTGTGCATGACGCTGTTAGTCCTTCCATTTACCGTAAGGTTGGATCGACTCGCCGCTGAAGCCAGTCCGCGAACAGATTGAATCCTGTAACCGCAAGCGCGATTGCCAGTCCTCCGAAAACGCTTACCCACCACGCGTTGTAGATCAGTTCCTGTCCTTCCCGAACGATGCCCCCAAGGCTGATCTCGTCAATAGGGAGTCCGATGCCCAAATACGTTAGGGAGGCACTCCAGAGCAGCATCAATCCCGCCTGCTGAAAAAGAACCACGATGATGACCGGCGCCAGGTTAGGCAACAGGTGTCTTACTGCGACATGGGCACGGCCTGCACCCATGGCGGTAGCCGCGAGAATAAAATCTGAGCTGACTAGTGACTGCACCTGCAGACGGACGATCCGGGCGTGGGTGACCCACCCCGACAAGACCAGCAGGAGCAACAGGTTCATCAGGCTCTGGCCAATGGTTCCCGTCACCACGATCCCTACAGTGATGAATGGCATCGCCAGCAGCGTCTCCACCAGCATCGTGATGATCCGGTCCGTGAGCCCGCCTCGCATGCCGCCAAGGACTCCTGCGATGACGCCGATCACCCCGGCGCCTGCCGCCGCAACGACGCTGACAATGAGGGAGGTGCATGCACCTGCAGCAATGCGGGCCAGCAGGTCCCGGCCCAGACCATCGGTGCCCAGAGGGTGATTCCAGTCACCTCCATCAAGCCACACCGGTGGTTGCAATCGCCCCCGCAGATCCTGATCGGTGGCCGAGAAGGACAGGAGTGACGGACCCACAAAAGCGAGCACAACAACGACCACCAGAGGTAACACCTGGGCGACCGTCTGTCGACGGACCCCAATCCGGGGACTGACCCGCAAGTGGGTTCGCCCGCGTTCGGTGGGAGCAAGAATTGAAGGTCCTGCCAGACTCGCGGGGGGCTCAGCCATGGGCCATGCTCCCCTCCACCATGCTCGTGCGTTGCCGGGGATCAATCATAAAGCGAATCAGATCTACACCGAGGTTGATGACGATGACGCCGACTGCAGTCACCACCACAAATGCGTGGATGACGGGAAGGTCACGCTCGAGCGCCGACTGCAAGGCCAGCCGACCGATTCCCGGCCAGGCAAAGAGGGACTCAATGACGACGGTTCCACCGACGAGAAAGCCGGCCTGGAGGCCCACATAGGCGAGTACCGGGAGAATTGCATTCGGAAGCACATGTCGCACCGAAATGGTGATGGGTCGAAGCCCCTTGCTTTCGGCTGTGCGTACGAATTCGCTTCGCTGAAGCTGCCGCATGCCGGTTGAGATGAGCCGAGCGATGACCGATCCTGGTTGGGATGCCAAGGTCAATGCAGGTAACACCAGTGTCGAGGGGGTGCCGCTGCCGGAGGACGGGAGCCATCCCAGCTTGACCGCGAACAGCAGCATGAGCATCGCTCCAAGCCAAAATGTCGGAATTGCTTGCCCGGCAACCGGAACGACCCGGACTGCATGCAGGAGGATGTGTGATTCGGTCAAAGCGGAAAGGACACCGATCACGGTGCCTCCGATTATCGCGGCTGCCAGGGCCGTTCCCGCGAGCAAAAGTGTGGCAGGCAAACGATCGAGCACCGCGTCCATTGCTGACTGGCGGTCGCGCCAGGATTCACCGAAGTTGCCGGTCAGCCCGTTGGCGACAAAGCGCAGGTACTGCTGAAGGATCGGATCGTCCAATCCCAACCGCGTCCTGGTTGCGTCCCGCACCTCCGGTGATGCACCGGCGGGCATAAATCCCTGAGTCGGATCCCCTGAAAGATGAATCAACACGAAGATTGCCGTGGACGCGAGTGTCAACGTGAGGACCATCTGGATGGTTCGTTTGGCGATCGAGATAAGCATATGTGCCCTGCGGGAGGACACGCGAGGAGCGTGCTAGTGCGCGATATACGGGAGAGAAGGTTCGCGCTCAGCGGACCTTACCCTGCCATCTGCAACACACAACGCTCCCAGGTGCCTCCGGTGTCCAAAACGTCCGGGCACAAAAGACCCGGGAGCCGAAGGCCCTCGGGTAGAGACATTGCGGAGCGGCAACCAAGCGGCTTACGAGCCGCGAATGGGCGGATACACCGCGCACCGAACCCGAAGCAAATCTGCCGGAGGTTCCGGCAGACCGTCGCTCGTATTGACACCTTCTCCCATCCGGACTTTACCGTCGGCCCCGGAGT
>JAUJLY010000099.1 GCA_030447145.1 Thermomicrobiales bacterium | reverse complement strand
GACTCCATGTTTACCGCACGTAGCTCCCATGCTCCTGCAGGCAGCCACGGCTGATTGACCTGTTCAAAGGAAATGATCGTCCCGCCCTCCTGCAGGTAACGGAGAAGCTTGTCCCGATTGGCCATGAGTACGCTCTGGTTGCTTTCGCGAGGAATCCAGAGCGCGGCATAGTCATGCAGATTTGCTGCGGCGAGCTCCCAGACGGGCAAGACTGCATATCCGGGACCGAATTCGGCGTCTTCGTAGAAACCCTTTTGGAAGTGGACACCGGAAAAGAGCCCAGCAATTTTCGGCGCCACCCGTCGACGGCGATCGGCGGTCAAATCGGCCTCCAACCTCGCCCACCTGATCAAACGATCGAAGAAGGCACGAGCACAGGAACTTCCATGGTAAGTGTGGGTATCCGGATCGAGATTTGATGAGGCGACAATGACGCCATTCGTCGACGTGCGATCGATATAGAGCCAGGCATCGCCGCGCTGGTTCTGGACGAGGATTTCGACACCCTCAGGTGCAATAAAGTGCCCGTGACAGCACCAGCTCTCCAGTGGAGGGTGCCAGTGCAAATCAGAGGGAGACCAACCAGCCACGAGTGGGTGATCGCTCACGATTACCGGCTCGATGACGTCTTCCGGGCACTCGGATTCCCACCGGGAGCCCGGAAGCCACCCTGACCAGCTTTCACCGAAAGCAATCAGCACGCCGCCGTGATCCAGAAAACGTCCAAACTGATGCCGTCGTGCTCGGAGGGCGTCGCCATCGGTCGATCGCAGGACGAGGACAAGATCGTACTGGTTGAGGTTAACCAACGCCAGATCACCTACGTCGATAACATCGAATTCAGAAAGGACTTCTCCGGGCTGCGTGAGACCGTGGTGATATGCCACACCTCCGGATATGACTGCCTGCCGCATTATGGAAGACCTCCGTGCGATCGCACCACTATATCGTCTGATTGGCAAGGCGAATATGGTCGTCCGTAAAACGCCTGAGGTTGCTGTACTGAAGCGGTGTGATTACCTCGCACACCCAACCCCAGTGCAGGGATACCAAATCGCCGACAGTTGCGTCCTCGGCGAAGCCGCGACCATCAACCTGCCGGACGGCTCGTTCCAGCGTGGGTGGACCAAGCACCAGTTTGCCGTCGGCCATGACGAGTGGCTGCCGTTCAACGACAAGCTCCGAATCTTCAACCTGAATCACCTTGCCCCAACTGATCCGGCAGTTATCCATGGTCTCGAGCGAGTGCTCGAGCTCCCCGACCCGACTGTGCACGTCAAAGACATGGAAGTTGTGATGCGGCCGCGCGCCGGCCGGCGCCTTTCCAAGCACCCAGTCACGCGTGCGACCTTGCAGCTGCTTGCCGAAGCGCTCCTGTAATGCTTCGTACAATTGACGTACCTCTACTCCCGCCAGCAACTCGTTTCCTATCCAGTACGCTTCAACGACACGCTCGTCGAACGGATCGGGAATCCGGTTGGCACGCGCGATCAGATGGAGATACGGTAGCGCTCCGGTGAACCTTCGCAGGAGCGGGCTCAGCCCCCCGTCGGCACTCTGCTGGACGCCGTACTCGAAGAGCATCCGGTGATCATCCCCTCCGCAGAACTGCAAGCGGTTGGGCATGAACGCGTAGCGGACAAAGCGGAGTGAGCCAGCAAGTGGTTGGGGAGGCGTCAAGATCTCACTCATTGTCCGATTGCTTCCTGGAAGTAGAGGTCGATATCCTCGAAGGATTCCAATACCTCCTCCGCATCCTCGGCCGCCATTCGTTCGAGCGCTTGCCCAGCGTAGACAATCAAGTACTCCCCGGCGCACAGGCCGGGAATATCGTGCACCTTAATCCAGATCGGCTTGCCGTCGTAAAGCACTTCCGCACTATCCCCGGTCACCTGGAGCACTCTGCGCGGTATTGCCTGACACATATATGGTTACCCTTCCACGAGTGCATCGTCATTGCAGTCGGTGCCGCGGAGCGTCATCCAACTGTTCACCGGATCGACTGCTATTCCGGCGATCGGCGCGTTGGCCGATTATGGAATATCAGCACGGCGGGAGGCCGGCATCCCATCTAGCGATTCGACGGCCGGTGATCTGGCCCACGCTCCAGGTCATGTTTCAACCAGAGGCGGTGTAACCAATCCGGCACCGTGGCATGTGGCTGCAATTCGTCCCGAAGATAGTACCCCTTGATGTCCAGAACCGGGGTTCCCGACCAAGCATCCAGGCCCAAGACATGCAGGACGTTGCCCTCCCTCTGGAGCAGACGAGGGTAGCACAGCCCGATAGGATTCGGCCGGCGTGGAGTGCGTGTGCTGAACATGCCCACTTCCGCCATCCCATGGAGTGACTCCACGCGGTGCTGGATCGGTTCATGTTGGCTGAGCGGTTTCACTCGATCCATATACAGGACGACCACCAGATGGGTGAATTCCTCGATGCCCACGAGCCCGTCAGCCCACTCCGGGTAGATCTCGACGACCGACTCTACGAAAGGATCAAAGTATGTGCCCTCGTCCGTCGTCGCGGTGTCACTCATTCCTGGCCGGTGGACGACGCCGATTGCTGACACGCTGAAGGTGGATCGCTGCTGCCCGTCCTTGATACAGGGATCTTCATTCATGACCGCTTGGCCCCTTGCCACCGAGGCCAAAGCGTTGCTGCTGCTCGTCGAGCCCCCTGGCTATATCCATCTCATCATCCTGCCCGGCTTCGGTAAGAGTGATGAGTCGAAACACAGACGAGACAAGGAGGCGAGCATAGCGGACAGTCTCACGGTGCTGGTCCGGCTGCCTGTCCCAGCCATAGGAATTCTCCAGATCGGTGAGCAGTGAAAGCGTCACCATGAGCCGGCCAGCGACCTGACCCATCTCTCGGGTGTGGTAGTCAACCAGCGGCGCGATCAGTTCGAGTTCATCGCCGCGTTCGCCTTGTTGCGCCATCAGGCCATACCTACCGAGGATGACCGATATCCATCTACTCCTTGCTCCTGTGATCGTTGCATTATCTCCCGCACCACATCAACCGCCTTGGCGACCGCGTCGGCCACCGGGTTGGTGAGCCCGATTCCAACCGCATCAGTTTCCGCGGGCTGACAGCCGAGGATGTACACCACCGGCGGCAACACCCCAAGCGCCCTGGCAAGAACGAGCGCCTTCGACGGCGTCGTATAGTGCATATCAGCGAGAAAATCAGCACGCTCGTTATCGGCCCACTCGGCTAGGTCCGGCACCTCGGCTTGGAGCAGATGGATCGTACCAGGACTGCTCCCGCGATCGACCGCGTCGATCACGACTAGCATGTCGTAGCCCTCCATCAACTCCTGCACGAGGTGGATCCCACCAATACCGACCTCGATCACCCTGATGTCAGGTCCGTTCGAGTGCAAGGTCGCCAGGCGCTTGGCGGCTTCTACGCCGAAGCCATCGTCGCCACGCAGCACGTTCCCCATGCCGGCTACGAGAAGGCGGCTCACGGGACGCTCCGTCGCAGCTGAGTATCCGGGACAGTATCGACCGCCATCAGGATCGCGCCACCCTGCACTAAGATTGGCAGGACATTGAGACCCGGTCCCTGTACGCCATCCAGTCGCTCTCCGGTGCGAACATCGAAGGCTTCGTTATGCCACGGACAGATGACAACAGGGGGATTGAAGAATCCGAGGCTCAGCGGAGCGACGCTGCCAGGGCAGCTGTTGCGCACGGCATACATCTCGCCATCCACATTCGCAAGGAGCACCGGTTTCCCATGGACATCAACACTCACCATCGTCCCATGCGGTACCTCTTCTATCCGGGCAAGTTCCTGGAGCACCGGATGACGAACCGGACGTGATACCGCGATCTGGCTGAGTGGGATGAAATGTGCCCCTCCTGTCTCCGATGCTTCACCGGCACGAAGCGGGTCCATAGGAATCAGGTCATACAACGTGAACAGCGCTTGAACGGCCCCATCCTCTGCGGCACGGTCGATCCACGAACCCTGATTGTGGTCACGGAGGAATCCAACCAGGCGACCGAGTCCCTCCCGGTGAAGGGCATCAACCATTTGGAGGAGCTCGAAGACGTGGTCCCGCACTTCGGGGAACTGCAAATCTTCGAACTGGCGCACGAGCTCATCCAGATGTCGGCAGACAGCCCGGAACTCTTCATCTGTCAACCGGTCGTCATGAGGCACAACATCCTCCACCTTGAACGAGCGGATCCTCAATGCGCATGGGCGCTGGTCCGGCTCTCACATGCTGCCGGCCCAAGCGTTTGACAGGAACAGTTCGGGTTGCTGCACTCACCATGCGCCTGCCCTGTGAGCCCGGCGAACTCGTCGGCAAAACGTCGGCCGCCCTCCTTGACTCCCCGCTCTGTAAGCCGATAGCGCACCGGTTCGCCCTCCACACATTCCGCATAGCCCTCATTGACCAGGTCTTCCAGGTGATCCCTCAGCAGTTCGCTATCCGCAACGAGGAATGGGACCACATCCTGCAGCGTCACTTCCTCTCCCAGTCCCTCTCCCCGGTACCAGTAGAGAACCTGCAGCAGTTCGTCGCGCCAGCGAATACGGTCCAGCGGGTCATGCATCGACGCCCTCCTCTGCCGCCAGCTGTACCGACCGGATCACCTCACTCAGCGCCGCCTCAACGCGAAGTGAGAATCCTGATCCCCAGCCAGTATCCTCCGGCTCGATTTCCACCACGATGACATCTGGGGGCAGCACCTGGAAGTGCTGGCACACGACGAGCAGATTATCCAAGCTGATCACGCCCATCACCGCCTCGCCAATCCGCTCCTGGATCTCTTCTGCATCCGGAAGTTCACCTTGCCAGCGGTAGCGATAGACCCGCCCCGGCTCGCGTCCGCGCTCGACTCCGGACAGGAACACGATCCGGTTATAGGGTTCGGATCGCTCCTCCATGCATTGCACGATAGCGATCGGATTGAAGCTCCAGTCATCGACCTCAATGCCAGCCGGCCACTCCAGCTGACGCAGATCCTCCACGAGTACGGGCCCAACCGACAGGTCGCGGAGGAATGGATACCCAACACCTGCAATAAGGACATGTCGCGTGACGGCCCCGATCCTCGACTCGGGAGCCTTCGCTTCCTCAACCATCAATGCCACAGCCGCAGGTATTTACCTCACGCACGACGACATGGTCGGTGCCATCAACATGAACATGTGTCGTACATGGCATGCAGGGATCGAAACTTCGAATCGTTCGTAGAATATCGATCCCCTTAAAGCTTCCGGGGTCGTCGAACTGCTCCAGGATTGGTGTGTTGAGCACTGCTTCTTCGTAAGGACCCGGATTTCCCCAGGGGTCCTTCGGGCTGGCGTTCCAGGTCGACGGCGTGAGGATCTGATAGTTGCTCAATGCTCCATTGTCGATCGTGGCATGATGGGTCAGGAACCCCCGCCCGGCGCCCCAGAATCCAACACCGATCCGCTCACCCTTCCGTGGTGGCTCAAATGGGGTATGCACACGCGTGTGTCCCTGCTTGAGGAGGTCAAGGCCGATCATCCAGTTTTCGAAGGCGACGACGGTGGTCAAGGCGAGGTGATAGGCGCGTCCACGATTCCGCTCGAAGGCGTTCCAAATCTCTGGAATCTTCCACTCCAGCTCCATTGCCGGCATTGTGCTCTCCGGTACATGGATTTTCAGGCTTGTGCCCGTGGGTTCGAGAAAGCGCTTGTGCGGCATCACGCCGCCCGCCGCGATCAGCCAAAGTCGCGCCGAGCATTCGCATTCCATTGCTCGCCGATCCCAACGCGGAGCGGTTGACCACGAGTATTTTTCTCGCCAGTTCTGCCCGCTCGGTTGAGGTTTGGTTTCTTTGTTCCACATATGATACGGGCTAATTGGGTTACCAGCGGGATCAGTGTCATAGCGAGGGCTGCCCCAAGACTCGTAGTACGAATGCTCGATGAACTCCTCGATACCGATGTTCATGGCTTGAAGCTTGGTCGTGACCACCTCACCGTCCACAATCACACCAGGCGTGGACCAACGCCGCTCGCCCCAGGCATCACAATTCTCATAGGATGCGTCATAGGCGAACGGGTCGTCCCAGATCCCGGAATCGATCATGTTGGCAGGCCGGGCACCGACCTTCTTGTACTCCGGGTTCACCTCGTAGAAGAAGTCGCAGATATCATCCCAGATTGTGGCGGTTTTCTTGCAGTAGTCGAACAATTGCCTGAGCCGGGTAAAGACCTCATTGAACATGCTCACGGTCACCGTTGTGCTCATGCCGCCGGGAATGACCGTCTCCGGGTGCGGGTACTTGGCGCCGATCAGGACATACGCTTCTCGTGCCACCCGCGTCATCTGTAGACCACCGAGGTACAGCCCACCAGTCAGGGGATTGAGGTCCACCATAATGTCACCGATGGTGCGGTAGCCGTGGACGCTCGCGTGTGGCGCGTCAGTCGTTCTCGCTCGCTCCCAGATTTCGGGGTTGGTAGTCTGGACAATGGCTTGGGAGTAATCAGGGCCGGCCAGCAGAAAGAGATGAAGTGGATTGTCATACCAGAACTCCAGTGCCAGCATCAGGTTCCGCACCGCTATCCCCAGCGGAGGTGGGGTGACGGGAAACGCCATCTCCATCGCGAGGGCCGACGTGGAGGAATGCACGCCTCCGCACACTCCGCACGCCCGACTGCTGATGAACGCGGCGTCCCGCGGGTCGCGCCCCTTGAGGATCACCTCATAGCCGCGGAAGAGTGTTGCCATCGAGTTTGTCTCGAGTACACGGCGTTCTTTCAGGTCGACAACAGAATGGAAGGCGAGCGCGCCGGCCACCCGCGTCACCGGGTCGAAGTTGACATTGGTAATGTGGCCGTTCCGCTCCAGTAACTCCTTGATTCGATCAGCCTGGTCGTCAAGGGAGCGGGTCTCGTAACTGTAAGGATCACGCACGCCTTCCATGAGCGTGGCATTGCCTTGAGCATCAAACTGGATCGGCAAGTTCTTGAAGCACATAAGGTCTCGCTCCGGGCGTTACGGCGAAGGTCGCATGTTGTACCTGCCGCCTGATCGTCAAAACGCTGCTCAGTGTGCAGTGACACAGGCACTAACCGCGCAGAAGCCCGCCAATGTCCCGCAGATGCCCATCCACCCGTACTAGCTCCTCCCGAAGCATGACGGCGACGCTGTTAATCGTTGCGAGATCAGCGCCGAGCGGGGCAGTGTTGTCGCGGATCGCTTCCAGACCACCGGTCAGCCTCGCAAGATTCCGGTTGGCCCGAATCAGCGCGATGGCGATCAAGATCAGGTGACCGGCGAGGACGACGACGATCACCCCGACCAGTCCGAACGTCAACCTGGTCAGGAGCGCGCTCACGACCGCCCCTCCCCGGTGGTGTCGGCGACCGGCCTAAGCGCTGACGTGATAGCGACTGCATGCCGCTCGATAGACTGGGCTCCAGCCACGAGCTGAGGGGCGATAGCGATCGTCTCCTTGAGCGCGGCGACATTCGCCGTGTTCTCCGCGATCCCGATTCCACCGGCGAGGATTTCGCTCGTGTACCGCTCGATATTGTTGGCGGCCGACAGCGTTCGTGACAGGAGGCGAACGACGATTGGCACGATTCCGGCGGTGGTGGCGATGAGCATGCCTGACCAGATAGCAGCAACGGCCCGGTTCATGATGCTTCCTCCCTCGTCAATCGCTCCGCGACTACCTCTAGGTGCCCGTCGACGACCCCGAGCTTGGCAGCAAGTGCTGTGAGTCCACCATTGAGCGCAACCACCTGCGGCGCGAGGTGGCTTGTCTCCTTCTCGATGGCACGTACGCCGAAGCTCACCTTGGCGAGCGAGCTGGTGGGAGAGCCGCCAATACGCTCCAGCGTGTTAACTATTTGCCCTAAAAAGCGAATCAGGACCCCTACGAAGAGAAGCACCTCAACAGCCGAGAGGATAGTGAACCGGACGATCATCGGTACTCCTTCATGGTGTTCAGGCGTTTGTATCGCCACCGACTGCGCGACCGATACGCTCGGTCTCGCTTGCGATGCCATCAGCCATCGGGAGAATATCTGCGGTGATTTGGTTGGTTCGCACCAGCAATGGAATATGAACGGTATTGTTAGCGATCAACTTGCCGACGCGCCAGATCTCGCCCGCTCCCGCCTCAATCCGAGTCGTGGTTCTGGCCAGCGTATCGAGGAGCAACGCCACCGCCCCAATGACGACCAGTCCCATACCCAGGCTGACCCACCAGTAACGGATAACGACATGGAGCGGGATGGACCGGTCGCGTGGCAAAGGCATGGATCTATTCTCCCGTTGATCATCGCTTCAGGTCGTCAACGCGTCTGAAGTTACGCGTGGTGGCGTTTCGAGCGCATCGGCCACGTCTGCAGCATGACGCTGGATGAGCAGCGCTCCTTCCCGTAGCTCGGTCGCGACCACGTTTGTCTGCTCGAGCTCCCAGATCGGTCGCGTATTGACGACGATCTCGTTCGCGAGATCCAATCCACGCTGCGCATGAGCGTGAATACTGCGCGCCGTGCCAATGATCGCGAGCAGAAGTGCGGCAACAGTGGCGACCACCGCAACCGTGATCGAGACGCCGGTGCTCCAATATCGGACAAACTGTTTCTCGCTCATTTTCA
>JAUJLY010000098.1 GCA_030447145.1 Thermomicrobiales bacterium | reverse complement strand
GGGGGGCGAGGTGGGCTCCACTGGCTCGGATGCCCCCGACGCGGGCGCACTTCCTGTGTGGCGCGATTGGACCTCTCGGGATCGTTTCGCCTCGACGGCTGCTCGCACTGGATCTGCTGGATCGCTCCCCGTTCGGCGCGGGAGTGCTCGTTGGTGATGTCCTGGAGGCCGATCGGGACGAGCTCGCTCGTTCGCTGGGATTTGCGGGGCCGATCCCGAATACGCTGGATGCCCTTGGCTCAATAGAGGATTTCGTATCCGTTACTGAAGTGACGGCTGCGGCGGCCGCATCAAGCCGGCGTCTCTTCACAGAAATTCTCACTTGGATTCGCACGGATCCGTCGAGCTTCTTTTTGGATGAGCGCTGGGAAGATTTCCCCGAGCCGTCCATGCCGGCTCTGGCCGTCAGTTCCCGACTGGAAAGGCTTGTGCTCCAGCTGCAGGGGGCCGAATTAGCTGCCCGGGGGTTCGTTGAGCTGGTCCGGTCCCTGCCATACGGACCGCTTGGCGCCTCGTGGGATGCCGTGGCGGTATCCATGGACGAGGTGTTGTCCCGCGCAAACTCGGGATTGGATGAATCGACTGCGGCCATCAACGAGGCCCTGATCGTGAACAGGGCGTATCTCGCAAACCGGGCAGGACGGCTCTATACGACGGCGTCGGATCTTGTCCCATTCCTGATGACGGAGGAATCCTTGCCGCCAACGGCAGCCAGGCAGATCTCGTCGTTGGTCATCTCACGGTTGCGGGAGGCGCATCTCGAGGCAAGCGCCGTGACGCAAGACATGATCGACTCGGCTGCACTCATGGTCATTGGGCGAGAGCTGAAGGTCGAGATGGAAACCTTGGGGCGCTATCTTGCGCCTCGCCGGTTTATCGAGCGGCGCGTTGTGACCGGCTCGGCGGCGCCAGCGATGACGCGTGACTGGCTCAGATCGGAGCGGGACGCCGCCGGCGTGGATGTCTCATGGGTGAAGTCCCGCCGGCGAATGTGGACGGCTGCGGAGGATGCGCTGCTCGCGGTTCTGGCATCCTCGTTCGAGAGCGATGAGGGATAAGAAACGGCGTCATGGAACTGACAGGATAGCGGTGTCCACTGCTCCGGTCACATCAACCAAAGGGGATCTTTACACCCCTTGCTTCAACCGCGCAAGGGTCATCATTGCCGAGGCGGTTGCCCATGGGCGCCAGGCCGGGTCATAGGGCGTTGGCCAGCCACCATCATTTGAGGATTCCTCGAGAAGGGCGTCGGTCCACCCGGACATGAGCTCCATTGGAAGCCGAGCGGTGAGTGCCGGTCCAGCATTGATGGCGTGGTCGAAAAAGTGTTACGCGTCCGCGTACGAGCCTTCGGCATTGGCCTTGAGAATGCCTTGCTCGACCGCTCCGATATATGCGGCACGGTCCGGGAAATTCACGCCTCGTAGGTATTCGACGTATGGCAGCATGCCGTAGAACTCGCCGCTTGCAGTTTCTTCCAGTGATGCCTTCTCCTCGAAAAGAGCAGCGACCCGTGCCAGCATTTGGGGCGTTGCGATACCCAGGAGGTTCGCGGTGCCTGCAACGCAGCATGCCGGGTTCAATGAGGGAAACACCCAGTCAGCTAACCAGGGTGCCAATTCGGCATCATAGACCTCCGCGGTGAAGTGCCAGTCGCCATCCTCATGCTGGTTTTCCGCTAGCCAGATACTGTTTCGATCGCGGATCTCTGCTGACGCTTCCAGTGGGGTGGAAAGCATGACCTGCATCGCAAGTCGAGCGGCGAAGGGGTTGCTTGCCGGGGATTTGATATCGACTTCCAGACCCTGTCCGAAGCCTCCATCCGGATTCTGGTATTTGCTAAGGGCCTCTACGATGTCCTCCGCCGGCCCATCCGCCCAACAATAACGGACAAGCGCCTCGCTCAACGGGTGGTTTTGCGTTTCGAGGAATGCAAGCGACGGTTCCACCAGCGACTCCGCGTGAGCCAACTCGTCGTCGGACAGTATGTAGCCAGGCATGGTGCCGCCTTCCAAAGATGAAGCAACCGGTTGAGCATCTGGCAAACGGTAGAAAGCATGGTCTCAATCGCCAAGCGGAATCAACTGAGCCAAGGGAACGCTGGAGCGACCAGACGCGGTCCAGTTCCTGGCCGGGTTGAAGTTACGAGATCGCCGCAGCTTCGTCGTCGGTGGTGTCAATTTCCTCTTCCGCTGGGTCGCCGGCTTCCTCGTCCTGCGGGAGGTCGGCGATTGGCGTAAAGCCAAGACTGAGCGATTGTTCAACAATGCCCCGGCGGATCATCCTCTCCGCATCGCGTAATTTCCCACGCAGGGGGTGCTCCGGCATCACGTCGGTCAGCATCTCGCGGACCTGACGCATCAGATCAATGGTCTTGTTGAAGGTGATCACGAGATCTCCCTCGGAAAGCTCGATCTCCTCACCGATCTGCGCCATGGACCAGCCGCGGCACCAGTGCAGCGCAGGGCCATAGAAGCTGGGGTTGTGTCCTTCCGAGATGAAGAGCTTCAGATCCCGCTCTTCGCCGAGGATATCGTGCTCCAGGTCTTCAAGTCGGCGCCGCGTCGCAATGAGCCGATTGGGGAGTGAGAACCCGTTGGTGTAGCGGAAATCACGATCGAAGCTGAACCAGGAGAAGATCTCGGCAAGCTCCTCGGGTTTCAGTGGATCGAGGATCCCCCGGTCAATCAGCTCGCACAGGATCAGGCCGTCGTTATCGAAGATATCGGCGAGCATGTCGGCCTTCTCGGTCGGGTAACCCTGTCGCAGGTAGCCGAACCGATGCAGGATATCCCGGATCCCCCTGATGATGCCCCGGATGCGCACATCCTCAGCATCGATCTCGCGGTCAAGGATATCCGCCAGGGTGTTCTTTTCCTGCTCGAGCGTGTCTCGCTGGCGCAGGGACTTCTGGTGCTCCTTGCGGGTCCTGGTATCGCGAAAGGGGTGGGTGTCCTTCTGCTCATTGAGCCGAGCGATCTGGGAATCGATTTCCATGAGCTCTGTCTCCAGCCTGCCTACCTTCTCATCGGTCTGCTGGCGGATGAGCTCCCGGTGTGCACGGGCCAGCTCATCAAGATCGGGTAGATCAAGTGCGGCTAGCGCGGCCATTACCCCGTCAAGCGTCTCCCGGTCGACGATCTCAAGTGGGTCACGCACCAGGTCCGGCGGCTCGATGAGTGCATCCGGCAATTCGACTTGCGCATCCTCCTGCAGGTAATCGATCAGACGGTATTCGTGGAGGAGATGGATCTGCCGGTCCGATTGCGACAGGAAGAGGCCGACGCCACCTTGTCCACCACGTCCCAGGAAGATGGACCAACCGTGGTCTCGAGTATGGACGACCAACCCGGCCGGTACTGAGCGTAGCAGTTTCCTCAGCGCGAGACGACCGGGCTCGGTCCACGGGGTGGCGGTTTCGATATCGGTGCGTACGGAGGAGATCTCCTGCCGGATCTTGCGCTCCTCATGCTCCAGGGTCTGGATGGAGCGGCTGAGACTGGCGTATTCCTCATACAGCTCGTCGGCGCGCGCGATCTCCTCGGCACGTCCGGCCGTGAGCGCAACTAGCTCCGCCTCGATCTCCAGCACATCATGCTCGATGATCCGGATGCGCTGGCTGGTCTGGTACTGCGCGAGGCTGCGCTGCAACATCTGGCGCACGCGCTCTCCGCGCGGCGGGTCCCAGAGATTGAGCACGGTGTTGTAGCGGATGGCAAACGCGGACTGTACGGGATGCAAGTCGCCGGTCGCGACCTCCATTGCTTCCTTGTACGGGATGTAGGGTGAGTAGGGAATCACCACGTGCCCGTAGACATCCATGCCCCGACGTCCGGCACGACCGGCCATCTGCTGGAACTCATTGGGGATGAGGACACGCCGTCGCCGGCCATCCCATTTGGTCATCCGGCCAATGACGACCGTGCGAGCTGGCATGTTGACTCCGAGGGCGAGCGTATCAGTCGCAAAGACGACCTGCATCAGGCCACGACCAAAGAGCACCTCAACCATCTGCTTGAGAACGGGCAGGAGGCCGGCATGATGGAAGCCGATCCCCTTCCGGGACAGTTGGAGCACGGCCTGGACCTGCTCAAGCTCTTGGTCTTCCGGCCGGATGCTCGCCAGGTAGCTCGCCAGCACCTGCTCGATCTGCTCGGCCCGCGCCGAAGTGGTGAGCTGCGGCCGCATCATCGCGAGTCGCTCAGCAAATTGCTGGCAATCATTCCGGCTGAAAAGGAAGTAGATCGCCGGAAGGAGGTTCTGTTCCTTCAGTGCGTCGACGATCTCATGCGGCTGCGGCTCATCGCTGACCTCGCGTTGGCGTCCCCCCGGTTTTCGGGGCTGTCCCCGATTCCGGCGTGCTTCACCGCCAACATTGGAGAAATGTGCGACTCGCTTGCCGTGGTGATCGACGACCTCGGTCAACTCGTGCTCGTGGAAATAGTAAAGCGCAAGCGGCACCGGTCGTTTGTTATGCACGATGAGGCGGATGGGACGGTGGGTACGTCCGATCCATCCGGAAATCTCACTTGCATTCGTGACAGTGGCGGAGAGGCAGATGAGCTGGATGTGATCCGGGCAGAGGATGATCGATTCTTCCCACGTCGTCCCGCGGTCAGGATCGGCAAGGTAATGAATCTCATCGAAGATGACTGTTTCAACGTCGTCGAGTTCCCACGGACTCTGAAGAAGCATATTCCGCAGAATCTCGGTGGTCATGACGATGATGCGGGCGTCCCGGTTCTCCGTCACATCTCCGGTGAGAAGACCGACCTCCTGTCCATAGATGACGCGAAGATCGCGGAATTTCTGGTTGGAAAGTGCCTTGATTGGAGCAGTGTAAATCACCCGCCCGGTACGCTTGAACGCGTCGTAGATGCCGAACTCGGCAACGACGGTTTTGCCGGAACCAGTGGGCGCCGCCACCATCACCGAATCACCGCGCAGGAGTGTTGTAATTGCCTCCCGCTGAAAATCGTCCAGCGGGAACGGGTACATCGCGTTGAACTGGTCGATCGCGCTTTGTATCTCGTCGGCTGATTCCGCAGGCATGGTGGAGTCAGCCACGGAGGCTAGGGTAGATTTTTGGGTCAAGGTGCGATCGGACAAGCCTCAATACTCCATAGCAGGATGTCGTTCGGGGGAAGGTGACTGTTAGTGGAGATCCGGCAGCTCTCGGACGTCCCCGCCGGACATCGCACTGGTTTGCTCGTACAGTATAGGACTGACGACGTCACCGGTTCGATGTGACATCCGACGGGGAAGGTGAACAGCGTGCGGATCGGGATCAATGCAGCCCTTCTGGGAGCGAAGCAAGGATACCGGCAGACAGGTGTCAGCCGGTATATCGGTGAGCTCGTTGACGGGCTCGGCGTTACAAAGGCGCCGGATGACAAGATCATCCTGCTCGGCCGCAGACCGGGGTTCATCACCGACGCTCCATCCGCACGAATTCTCTGGGAGCAAACAGGATTGCCCACATCGATGGCACTGCACCGTCTCGACGTACTGCACGGTCCCATGCACGTTGTCCCCATCCTGACCCGTGTCCCGAGCGTCATGACAGTGCATGATCTCGCCTTTCTCCGTTTCCCGGGTCAGCTTCCCGGCAATCGTCGCGCCTTCCTGGTGGCAGCTACGCGCGTGAGCGCGCATAAGGTGGATCGGATCATCACCGTCTCGCAAAACACCGCTGATGACGTGATTGACTGGCTCAGGGTGCCGGAGGAGAAGGTTGAAGCGATCCCACTGGCGCCTTCATCAAGGGTGAAGCCGGTTTCGGGGAGATCGCTCGATGTCTTCCGGATGAAGTGGAATATCGACCGGCCCTATGTGTTGTCGGTCGGCACACTGGAGCCCCGCAAGAACCTGCCGTTCCTGTTGCGCGCCTTCGCCAGGATCAAGGACGAGGTAGATCATCAGCTGGTGCTGGTCGGCCCCGAGGGATGGCTGACCGCGGAGCTAAGGCAAACATTGAACGAGCTGGATTTGGGCGACCGTGTGAGGCTGACCGGCTTCGTTTCAGATGAGGAGTTGGGCGGCTGGTATTCCGCCGCCGATCTCTTTGCCTTCCCGTCCCTGTATGAGGGTTGCGGGCTGCCGTCGCTGGAGGCCATGCGGCGTGGAGCGCCGGTCCTAGCATCCAACTCCTCGTGTTTCCCCGAGGTTATCGGCGAGGCTGGTGTCCTCATCCCGCCAACCGATGAGTCGCTCTGGGCGGAGACGATGCGCGAGTTGCTGCGCGATCCGGACCGACGGGGCGGGCTGGCCCGGCGTGGACTCGCCCGCGCCGGGGAGTTCTCCTGGAGGCGAACCGCGGAGGAGACCTACCGGGTCTATACGGAGATCGGCCGTTGACCGCCCTGCCTCGAATCAGGGATGTTGGCGAATTCGGCCTGATTGCTGCACTGAATTCCGTCCTGCCCCATTCGGCTCGGGTGAATGGGCGTGTGACTCTGGGTATCGGCGACGATGCAGCGATCTGGGCTCCCACGTCCGGCACGACCTCGGTTATCACCACGGATACGCTGATCGAGGGGAGGCACTTCCGGCTGGATTGGACCGATTGGCGGAGCCTTGGACACAAGATGCTTGCCGTCAACCTTTCCGATATTGCCTCAATGGGCGCGATGCCGGTGCTCGCGACGATCACCCTTGGTTTGACGGGCGACGAGCATGTTGCTGACCTGGAGGAGCTCTACCGCGGCGCCGTAGCCCTGGCGGAACCGCACGATGTCGCTATCGCGGGGGGCGATGTGGTGCGCACAACTGGTCCCATAGTGCTCTCCGTTACCGTCGTGGGTGAGGGGGAGCCGTTGCTCCGGCGGGATGGCGCGCAGCCGGGTGACCGATTGGTCGTCAGCGGCACGCTTGGAGCCTCGGCCGCCGGGTTGCGATTGCTGGAGACGCCAGACATCGGACAAGGGGCGACGACCGCCGACCTGCTCGTCGGTGCTCACCTGCGTCCCAATCCGCGTATTGCGCTTGGCAAGGTGCTTGCCCGTTACGGAGCAACCGCGGCAATGGACTTGAGTGACGGGCTGCTGGGGGACTTGCCCAAGCTGCTGGCCGCCAGTGGTGTCGGCGCGCGCCTGGACAGCCGGCTGGTACCGGTCATTCCCGCGGTACGGGCACTCTTCCCAATCCATTGGCTCGAACTCGCATTGCGGGGCGGGGAGGATTACGAGCTGCTGGCCACGGTCCGCCCCGACGCCCTGGAAGAGACTCAGCGTGAGGCGGCACATGTAGGCGCTACGCTGACCGAGATCGGCGAGATTGTGGCAAGTCCTGTTGGTCAATCGATGCTGATGATTACGGACGCCGAAGGCGTGACAAAGGCTGTTCCTGAGGGCGCCTTTGACCATTTCGGCTGATGAGTGGCTCTTCGAAGCATCCGGAAGGGCTGCTTGTTCCGCCGCCACCCATGCGCCTATCATTGTGTGCAGTAATACCGACTTAATAAGTCGGATATAGATTGTTTTGAGCGACGTTCGCAGAGGTGCAACACTGTGCACCGGGATGGTGGAGTGGCATGCAGACTGAACCAGCAAGAGCTGGACGTAATACGGATTCGGCGGCGGTGCTGCGCGCCATTCGAGACCGCCGGAGCATCGGAAAGTGCACTGAAGAAATCCCGGATCCGGAAATCATCCGGCAGGTGCTCGAGGCAGGAACGTGGGCTCCCAACCACCACCTGACAGAGCCCTGGAGATTTGTGGTTCTCAGCGGTGACGCACGGGTTGGCCTCGGCGGGGCCATGGGTGCGGCGGCTGTCCGGGAAGCTGCAAACGCAGAGGTCGGAGAGACGGCCCGGTCACGAGCGGTTGGCAAACCGTTGCGAGCACCCTACGTGATTGCCGTCTATGCGGATCCCGATCCCTCGGCGCCCGAGATCGAGGAGATTGCATCAGCAGCGGCAGCTGCGCAAAACATGCTGCTGGCGGCGCATGCACTGGGGCTTGCGGCGATGTGGCGATCCGGTACGCTCATCTACTCTCCGGAAGTGCGGCGGTACCTCAAGTTGCCGGAACGTGCCGTTATGTTGGGGGTCCTTTATGTGGGCTATCCGGCGATGGAGCCACCGCAGCGCGAGCGACGGCCAATGGACGACGTGGCAGCCTGGTGGGACTCGGCGCCTGAATAATGCACGAGGTAAATGAGGAACTCGAGGTAGGCTCCCACGCCGCGATGCAGGCATTTGGAAGAGCGTTCGCGCGACAGCTGAACGCAGGTGATGTTGTGCTGTTGCACGGCGATCTCGGCGCCGGCAAAACGACGTTGACCCAGGGAATCGCCGCGGGGCTCGGAGTCGAAGGTCCTCTACAGAGCCCCACCTTCACGCTTGTCCAGGAGCACCAGGGGTGGGTTTTCAAGCTCTATCACCTGGACCTCTATCGGCTGGATGACCCGTCTGAGCTAGAGAGCATGGGGTATGAAACGTACCTTGAGCCTGCGGAAGGCGTGAGCGTAATTGAGTGGCCGGAGCGAGCGAGTGGCTGGCTGCCACAGAGCTTCTGGCTTATCCAGATAATGCACCGTGGTGGGGACAATCGTCGCCTGACATACCGGTTTGTAGGTGAAGTGACAGAGCCTTAGGCGAGCCAACAGGTCGCTCTGCGGACG
>JAUJLY010000097.1 GCA_030447145.1 Thermomicrobiales bacterium | reverse complement strand
TCGCCCTTGTCAAGGGGATCATCTATAATGCAGACTTGCGCGTCGCATACCTACTGGATGGCTGCTAGGGAACGCGCCCGGCTAGCACCCATCCAGCCTCGGGCCGAGTGTTTCTCTACAACGCAACAGTACACCGAAAAAAGAGTCGGTCCTGCAACGGGACCGGCTCGTTTATATCGCCGCGCCCGGCGGTATTGACATCACGCCATTAAAACCCTTGCTTCACTATGCCCTTGTGGGCCGCTTGACCTTCTCCGGGAGCTGGAACCGCTCGTCAGGAACCAACTTTGTGCCGCCTCCACCCTTGATGTATTCAACGCTGCCATCCTCATCGAATGTGTAGCGCATAGTTTCCCCATACGCTCCAAAACCTTTATCCCCTACCACCTTCAGTTCGGTATCGGACACCACTTCCAGTTCATTCGCTTCCAAAGCCGGATTATCAAGCGCGGGATTCAAGGCATACAGGCGTCCACCAAGGTTCACAACATCCGTGATTCCCCACAGCATCGCGAAGCGTCCCTCGAAAGGTTCGAGTGTCTGCTCCTCTTTCGGCTCGGTCTTCGCCTTCTCCTCCAGGGCAAGGTCGATAAGGCGCAGGATTGCCGTGCAGAGCGTCAAAGCGGGACCATCGTTGCTGTTGGTAAAAACCGATATCGAGAGCTTTCGGTCCAGGTCCAGCTTCGACATGGTGATATGGCCCGGATATCCGCCACCGTGACCATAGTAGGTCCGGCCATTGACGATGGAGATACTTAGCCCGAGGCCATACTTCGTGTCGTCCGAGATTGTCCACTGGACCTGGCGCATGCGCCGCTTTGATCCATCTGTAAGCAACCGAACGTCGCCATCCAGATGGGCCTGAAAGTAGTCTGTCAGCTCCATGGCCGTGGAGAAAAAACCGGTCGCGGAACTCTCGGCATAGGTGTCGATATGCTCGATCTCGATGCGCTGAGGTCCGTGCGCGCGGCTTGAATAGCCCTTCGCATACTCTTCGGCCCTGTCCAGGTTGAAGTCAGGACCGGTGTCCTTCAAGCCAAGCTTGTCGATGATGTTGCGAGTGACGTAGTCACGGTACGACTGCCCGGATGCACCTTCGATGATGAGACCGAGAAGCGAATACCCGATATTCGAGTATTTGAAATGCTCATTCGAGTCCAACACCTTGCCATGCTGCCGGATCGTGTCCAGCAACTCCTCCTTGTCGGGGAACGTTCGATCGAGCGACCAGAAGGTGCTGTCCTCTCCATCTCTCGTCATCCCGGATCCATGAGCCAGCAGTTCCCTCACCGTCACCCCGCCCATCGGTGGCCCTTCGAGCTCAGGCACATGCGTCTTGGCCTCGTCGTCCAGCCGCAGCTTCCGCTGTTCCACCAGCTGCATGCACGCCACACCGGTGAAGGTCTTGGAGTGGGACGCGATTCGGAACAGGTGATCCACCATTAGCGGCGTTTCGGTCCCCAGATCCGCGAAACCGGTTGCATGGTTGAAGAGAAGCTCTCCGTCATGCCGCACTGCCACCTGCGCGCCCACGAAGGGCATATATGGCTGCTGGAACTCCAGAAACCGCGGAGCATACTCGAGCGCGCTCTTGATTGCTTCCCTATCTTCCAACTTCCTCGTCTCTCCCACTGGATTTGGTCATCATCCGCACAAGACCCGGAAAGATCCAGGTCGCTTCAACCTATCAGATCTATCTCCTCGCAAAGCAGTCCATGATCGCGGCGATGTGCTTGATACCGAGGACAAAATCCTCGACGAAGATGTTCTCGTTCGGTGCATGCGCCTGGGATCGTCCATGGCCAACGCCCGCGGTACACGCGTCTATGCCGAACGCATCACACAGCTGGTACCAGGGCCCCGAGCCGGCGCTTGTTGGGTAGATCGCCGGGACTTGGCCATAGACATCCTCGTACGTCTCAGCGACAACCTTCGCTATTGACGCCTCCAGGCTTGTCCTTGCCGGATAGCCCGCGCCGATCAACTCCGACTCAATGTCGGTGAAGCCGTTCGCGTCCAGATGCTTCCGCAGCAGCTCGTAGATCTCATGCGGGTCCTGGTTCGCCACCAGACGCATGTCAAGTTTCGCCATTGCCTGGCTGGGCAGCACCGTCTTCTGGCCCTTTTCGGTGTACCCGCTCAGCAACCCCGAGATCGTGCACGTCGGCTGGAAGTAATCCTTGAGGTGCAACTCCTGGCCCGTCAGGTCGTTGATGAAGCGATCAATGCCCAGATCGTCCAGCCGCTCCTGCTCCGTATCCGGAAGGTCCGCGAGTGCCTCGAGTTCAGCCTGCGTCGGCGCGACGGCCTTGTCGTAGAAGCCAGGAATCAGGATTCGATCGTCCTCTCCCTTTAATCTGGCGAGCGCCCACACCATGCGCCATGCGGGATTTGGGACCGACGTCGCCGAAGCGGAATGCCAATCCGTTCTGGCACCCCTGGCGCGCAGCTCGACGTAGCAGATGCCCTTGAGGCCGAGATGTATCTGTGGCCGACCGTCAATATCTCGACCGCCAAACTCCCAGATGCACGCGTCGGCCTGGCAAAGCTCAGGATGATCGTCGGCGAAGTTCTGGAGATGCGGCGAGCCGATCTCCTCTTCGCCTTCGATGATGAACTTCACATTGAGTGGCAGCGAGCCACGGACTTTCTGCCAGGCATCGATGGCTGCGAGTCGAGCGGCGATGTTGCCCTTGTTATCCGATACGCCACGAGCCCAGATTCGACCGTCCCGGATCTCTCCTGACCAGGGATCGCTCTCCCATTCGTCCAGCGGATCAGCAGGCTGCACGTCGTAGTGGTTGTAAAAGCTCAGCGTGCGATTATTCGCTCCGGAGAACTCGGCATAGACAACTGGGAATCCTCCCCTGGTGCCGATCCTTCGCGGCACGGTCCCCAGCTCAGCCAGATCCTGCTCGACCAGAGTGGCCATCTCGTCCATGCCCAGGCTCTGGGCAGCGATGCTCGGCTGCCGGAGCAAGCGCTGGAGCTTGCCAACGTATTCGCCCTGGTGCTCATCGATGTAGCTGTACACATCGCGCAGATCAGTTGTGGATCCCATAGAGTCCCCTACTTCTCGTAGTCGCCGATCAGTCGAACCATTGTGACGGCATAGGCGCGCACAGCGTCCATGATCTCGTCAATGCCGACCCACTCGTCTGGCTTGTGAGCGAGGCCCGGATCGCCGGGTCCGTAGATAATCGTGGAATACCCCGCGCGCGCGAAGTAGCGTCCGTCTGTGGCCATGCTGAAGCCAGCCGGCTCCGCTGACAGCCCAAGCCGCTCATTCGCCCCGAGCATCCCCTGCACCAGTGGATCATCGACAGCGGCCTCCGTCGCCGCGCCGGCCCATTCCGAGAGGAACACTTCCACCGATGTGCCGGGAACTTTTTGGAGGGCCCGCTCCGCGATCGACCGGATCTCATGCAGCGCATCTTGCGGATCTTCCCCTGGTACCAGGCGTCGATCGACGTAGATCTCGGCCTTGTCCGGCACGACATTGGCCTTCACGCCGCCGGCAAACATGTTGACCGAGCCGGACGAGGGGTGAAAGAACCGATGTGTGCGTTGCGTCAGCTCCGGCCACAGCTCGCGTCGGAGGGCCACGATGACCTCCGCCATGCCTTCAATCGCGTTGGCGCCTTCCCAGGGCAGGGCACCATGAGCGGTACGCCCTTGAACCGTAATCGTGGTCGGTGCGGAGCCTTTCTCACCAACACAAACGCGATTCAGCGTCTGCTCGCCGACGATGACCCAGTCGGGCTCAACTGCCCGCTGGCCGACAACAACCTGTACGCCATGGACTCCGGCAGTCTCTTCGTCCGAAACCTCATTGACAACGAGACGCCCCGCAAGAGGAACACCGGATCGCTTCACGGCGAGGGCGGCCAACACCTGTGCGGTCACGCTCGCCTTGTCGTCCCCGGCTCCCCTCCCATAGATTCGCCCATTCTCGATCTCGGCCCCAAAGGGGTCATGGGACCATGCCTCGCGCTCACCCGTCGGCACGACATCTACATGCGCGTTCACACAAAGGACCTTGCCATTGCTGGGTCCTGTGCTTGCAAGGAGATTCGGCATGGTTTCGAGATCCTGCACGATCTGGATCTCAAACCCAGCTTCACGTAGGGGCTTCTCCACATAGGCGATTGCATCGCGACAATCCCCGGGAGGGTTAACCGACGGGATCTGCACGAGACCCCGGTGAAAAGCGACAACTTCGTCCTGGTCAATGCGCGCGAGGACGGCTTCCTCGAGTTCTAGCAGCGTGCGGGAATTTGCGTGATCGGGGTTCTGTCCCATGGTGTACCCTCTCTGGTGTGGATCTTGCGCCACCCTTGTAAAGAACGGATGACCGGGCGAAAAGCAAACCGCCGCCCGTTACACAAGGGAGTTTCCAACAGATGAGCGATTCCGCAAAGAAGGTGGCCGTTGTGCTGGCCAACAACTACGAGGATGTAGAGGCTACATCGCCTATCGAGGCACTCGAGAATGCAGGTGCCGAAGTGACGATCGTGGGGATCGAAAAGGGCGAGATCACGGGCAAGAAGGGCGATACGCAGACAGCCTCGAAGACCTTTGTCGACGTCTCTCCCGACGACTTTGACATGCTGCTGATTCCCGGCGGCGGCTCTCCCGAGAATCTCCGCATCGACGATGCGGCGGTGCAGTTCACCCGTGACTTCGTGCAGTCGGGCAAGCCGGTTGCATCCATCTGTCATGGACCACAGTTGTTGATCTCCGCCAAGGTGGTCTCAGGCAGGAAATTGACCTCCGTCAACAAGATCCGCGACGACATTGTCAACGCCGGGGGTCTCTACGTCGACGAAGAGCTCACCGAGGACGGCAACCTCATCACCTCCCGCGTACCTGGCGATCTGCCCGCCTTCAACGAGGCGATTACAAAAGCCCTCGGATAGACCTGAGCAACAGTACCCGGGATGCTCTGATATCCCGGGTTTTCTGTGCCCGGCAAGCGTCTGAATGGTACGATCCTTCCATTGAGACGTCACCGCTTCAGAAAGGCAGAGGATGAGCACAGAGGCTTCCTCCATAGAAGAACCGACCGGGAACCAGCATCTCGACCGGCTGCAGTCCGCCAAAGGTTTTATCTTCGACATGGACGGTGTGCTCTATCGAGGCAAGAGGGCGCTCCCTGGCGTTGAGGACCTCTTCAACGCCCTGACACTACGAGAAATCCCCTTCCTCCTCGCGACAAACAACTCCATGGCTACGCCGGCGGCCTACGTCCAGCGCATGGCAAGCATGGGCGTCACCGTCGAAGAAGCAGACATCCAGACATCAGCGACAGCAACGCGCGACTTTCTGGTTGACGACGAAGAAACGCCGAACGATGCGGTCATTCTCACCGTTGGCATGCCCGCTCTTGGCGAGCAACTCTCGATGGGGACATCCTTCCGAATTCTGGGTGACAATGAACCCGCGAGCGATGCGAACGTTGTTGTAGCCGGCCTCGATCTCACCTTCACCTACGACAAGATGAAGCGAGCCTGCGAGGCGATTGATCACGGTGCGCGGTTTATCGCCACCAACGCCGACGATCGCCTGCCGACGGAAACGGGGTACCAGCCAGGGGCTGGAGCGGTGGTCGCCGGGATCGAGCGAGCCACACACGTCTCACCGATCGTGGTCGGCAAACCCGAACCGTTGATGATGATCAAGGGTGTCGAACGTCTGGGTTGCGGGCCTGGAGAGGCGGTGATGGTAGGCGACCGCCTGGACACCGACATTGCGGCCGCCTATCGTGCCGGGCTCATGACGGCGCTCGTGCTCACCGGCGTTGCCACACGTGGGGATCTCGCCCGCGCCGAAGTTCTCCCGGACTACGTGTTCGCTGACCTTCCCGCGCTGCTTCAGGGTATCGTCGGTCACGGCTAGTTTCCGCCGCAAAAAGTTGACTCGCGTAGAGGACGCCAATACGATACCGGTTATGGAAAGAACCACTGTGACAGGGAACCCCTTCTAATGTACCGAACCGACACGCCAATTGAGGCACGCGGAGACCTACGGCTCGCCACGGCGCCCGTAAACTGGAACAATAACGACATCCCCCGCTGGCGACCTGTCGTGCCCTTTCCCGAGATTCTCGACCTCATGCAGGAGGCCGGCTATACCGCAACGGAATACGACTCCTCATTCGGTCGCGACGTCGCAACGTTACGTTCGGCGGTCGAAGACCGGGGAATGACGTGCTGCGGTTCCTATCAATGGGTTGATTTCCTGGATACCGAGCATCTCGACGCAACGATCCGTTCCCTGATGCCGACATTCGGGCTACTTGATGCCATCGACTGTCGCAACCTGCTCGTCGCGGACGCACTTCGACCCCACAGGGTGGCTATGGCGGGCCGTGTGCCAGCCGACGGATCAGCGTCATTGTCTAGTGATGACTTCCGCAGGCTCGCGGAGGGCACTCATCGATTGGCCGAATCAGCTGCTGCCCATAACATTGCGATCCACTATCACAACCATGTGGGAAGCTGGATCGAAGCGCCACACGAGGTAGAGGCGCTTCTCGCCCATCTCGATCCCGCCCTAGTGAATATCTGTTTCGACACCGGCCACTACGCGTATGGTGGTGGAAACCCCGCTGATTTCATTGCTGGTCATCACGGGCGGATCGGCTATCTGCACCTGAAGGATGTAGATATGGATGCCGTTCTCGACGCCCGCAGGCGATCACTCACCTTCATCCAGGCACTGAAGCACCATGTTTTCAGCCCGGTTGGAGCTGGAACCGCCGACATCCCGGCGATCCTTGATGTCCTTGTTTCAAGCGACTTCGACGGCTGGGTCGTCATCGAGCAGGACACCTGTGAAGGTGATTCCACAGTGACGGCACGTCGCAATCTCGATTTCATCAGGGCCTGGCTCCAGCGCACAGTGGAGAGTCAGCACACAAAGAGAGGACCGGCATGAAGTCCATCACCCGTCCAACACATGAGACCAGGACCATTCCGGAGCTGAACGCGCTCTCGCGCCAGACACGCCGACTTATCCTGCAATCGGTACATACAGCAGGCGCGGGACATATCGGAGGACCGCTTTCCGTCACCGATATCCTCGTCTCGCTCTACTTCAACGAGCTCCACATCGACCCGTCGAACCCCTCGGCGGAGGATCGGGATCGGCTGATTCTCAGCAAGGGGCACTCATCGATCGCACTTTATGCGGTCCTGGCGCTGCGGGGATTCTTTCCAGTTGAGGAGCTCTCGACTTTCGACCAGATCGATTCACGACTCCAGGGGCATCCCGACCTGACGAAGCTACCCGGCCTTGACATGTCGACCGGGTCACTCGGACAGGGGCTTTCCCCGGGGATCGGCATGGCCCTTGGCGCCCGGCTCCGGGGCACGGATTTCCGGACCTGGGTCATCCTCGGTGATGGCGAGCTGCAGGAAGGACAGATTTGGGAGGCTGCCTTCGTCGCGTCGCGGTACCGGCTCGCAAACCTGACCGCGATCGTCGACGCAAACGGCCTCCCGCAATTCGGATGGCCGCATGAAAGCGGCCACACCCGTGATATCCCCATCGACGACCCGGCGGACAAATTCCGCGCATTCGGCTGGAACGTGATCGAGGTCAATGGGCACGATCACCAGGCGCTACTGGACTCCTGGGCGGCTGCGAAGGATCACACCGAAGGGCCAACGTGTATCGTCGCCCAGACAATCAAGGGCAAGGGCGTCTCCTTCATGGAAGGTGACTACCTCTGGCATGCACAGGTCCCAACGCCGGACGACATCACCAATGCGGGACTTGAACTTGTTGATCCGGAGGAGGTGAAATGAGCTCCACCGAAATCGCCATGCGGGATGCATGGGGCCAAGGTCTGGTCGATCTCGCTGGCACGTATGCGAATCTGGTCGTCCTTGATGGAGACTTGGCGAACTCGACCAAGGCGGATATGTTCGCGAAAGCGTATCCGGACCGCTTTTTCGAGATGGGCATCGCTGAGCAAAACATGCTCGGGGTGGCAGCCGGGCTCGCAACAACAGGCTACGTACCGTGGATCAGCACGTTCGCCGCGTTCCTGGCGAAGCGAGCACTGGACCAGATCCGGGTCGTGATTTCCCAACCGGGTCTCAACGTCAAGATGGCCGGCTCATATACCGGGATCCTGACGGGAAAAACCGGTAAGACGCACCAGGCGGTGCAGGACATCGCGGTCTTCCGGGCGATGCCACACGTCGTCACCATCGTCCCCGGTGACGCGATGGAACTCCGCGTTGCTATGGCGGCAATGATGGAAGACGAGCGACCCACCTACTTGCGCCTCACCCGGGACCCCAGTCCACTCATCTTTGGGGACGACTACACGTTTGAGATCGGAAAGGGGCATCTCCTGCGTGCTGGCGGTGACATCGGCATCATCAGCACCGGGGTCCAGACTGTACGTGCCCTCGCAGCGGCCGATCTGTTGGCCGCTTCCGGAGTGCACGCGTCGGTACTGCATCTTTCCACGATCAAGCCGCTTGATACCGAAGCGATCATCGACCTCGCCGAGCGGACCGACGCCATCGTCACGGCAGAAGACCACTCGATTATCGGTGGCCTCGGCGGTGCAGTTGCTGAAGTCCTGGGGGAGCATCGCCCAACACGAATACGCCGGATCGGGATCAGGGACACATACGGG
>JAUJLY010000096.1 GCA_030447145.1 Thermomicrobiales bacterium | reverse complement strand
TGTGTCCAGTCGCCACTACCCGACACGCATGCCGGTCCAGAACCCTACCCCCTCCAGGCGGAAGCGTAGAGGAACCGCAGGCTCCGCCGTCGGTCACTGGTTGCTCAAGGGGCACCCACGTGAAATGGCCGGGCCACATGACCGCGCGGGAGAGCACGAGCAGCACTCATGGTGGAAGGTGATGTGCCTGACAGGTGTCGACTACTTCTCGACCCTGGGCTATCAACCGGGCATTGCTGCGCTGGCCGCGGGTGCTCTCGCTCCACTCGCCACGCTCATTCTCGTGCTGGTCACCCTCTTCGGCGCCCTACCAATGTACAAGCGCGTGGCCGCCGCGAGTCCGCATGGGGATGGTTCAATCTCCATGCTGGAACATCTGCTCCCCTGGTGGCAAGGCAAGTTCCTCGTTCTCTGCTTAATAGGCTTTGTCGCCACTGGCTTTATTATCACCATCACGCTTTCGGCCGCCGACGCCACGGCCCACGTGGTGGAGAACCCCCTCACCCATTGGGCCCACGGGCACGAGGTTCTTGTCACGCTGTTGCTTATTAGTCTCCTCGGTGCAGTCTTTCTCAAGGGTTTCGGCGAGGCGATCGGTATCGCAATCGTACTCGTAGGTGTTTATCTTGCCCTCAACCTGATAGTTGTGGCCACCGGACTGGTCGAGATCGCCCGGCATCCCGACGTGATCTCGAATTGGCGTAACGCACTGACTGCTGACTACAGCAACCCATTCTTGATGATCGGCGCGGCGCTCCTCCTTTTCCCGAAACTGGCTCTGGGTCTTTCGGGATTCGAGACTGGTGTCGTTGTCATGCCACTGGTCAAGGGAGACCCGAACGACACCGGCACCAATGTGCAGGGCCGAATCCGGAATACGCGAAAATTGCTGACGAGCGCCGCCCTGATCATGAGTGTCATGCTCATTCTCAGCAGCATCGTAACTACCTTGCTGATTCCCGCTATTGAGTTCGAGGAAGGTGGGGAAGCAAACGGGCGCGCACTTGCCTACCTTGCTCATGAAGATCTCGGCAATCTCTTCGGCACCATCTACGACATCAGCACAATCTCCATCCTATGGTTCGCGGGGGCCTCGGCCCTGGCTGGACTATTGAACATCGTTCCACGCTACCTCCCACGCTATGGGATGGCCCCGGACTGGGCCCTGGCCACCAGACCACTCGTGCTTATTTTTACGGCCATTTGCTTCGTGGTTACGATTCTCTTCAATGCCGACGTGGACAAGCAGGCCGGCGCCTATGCCACAGGAGTCCTGGCGGTAATAACGTCCGCGACCGTGGCGGTCACCCTGGCTGCCCGGCGCAAACGGCAACCACGCGCCACGCTGGGCTTCGGCCTGGTGGCCGCGATATTCATCTACACCACGGCGGTAACGATTCTCGGGGATATCCAGGGCCTCAAGATCGCCAGCATCTTCATCGTGGGGATTGTGGTCACGTCGCTTGTATCGCGTGTCTGGAGATCGACCGAGCTACGCGTCGGCAACGTCGAGCTTGATGCCACAGCGGAGCGCCTCATCGCCGATGCCTCATGGCGCGGAACGATCAGGATCATTGCGAATCATCCGGATGACCGCTCCAATCGGGAGTACTTGATCAAGGAACGAGAGGAACGGGCGGCCAGCCATATCCCGGCTGGTGACCCTGTCCTGTTCCTGGAAGTCAGTATCAGCGATGCCTCGGAGTTTGCCCCTTCACTCTCCGTCCGCGGCTATAAGGTTGGAAAGCACGCCGTCTTGCGAACGGAGGGGTCGGCCGTTCCCAACACCATCGCTGCGCTCCTCATCTACCTACGCGATCGAACAGGGAAGCAGCCGCACATCTACTTCGGCTGGACGGAGGGGAATCCATTGAAGTACCTCGCCCGCTTTATCCTGTTCGGTGAAGGCGATGTTGCTCCAGTCACCCACGAGATCATTCGACGCGCCGAGCCAGACCCGAAGCGTCGCCCTGCCATCCACGTCGGCTAGACGTCCTCCCTGTTGTGAAGCACAGGTGGCACGGGTAATCCCTCGTCACTTGGCACGAATTCGTGATACTCCAGTCATGGTCTACACCTGTCCTTGTGGTCATCACGTTCCCATATCTCCTGTAACCGGGATATGATGGCGGCGTTGGAATTACGTTCAGACAGGAGAGACTGGATTCATGACCGATGTATTGATCACCGGCGGACGGATTATCGACGGCACTGGCAACGCCTGGTTCTATGGCGATGTCGCTCTCAGCGACGAGCGGATCGAGCGCATCGCCCCGCCTGGCACGATCGACCCAGCGACGGCAACAAACGTCATCGACGCGGCCGGGCATGTCGTGGCGCCGGGTTTTATCGATATCCAGTCCCACTCGATCATCCCGTTCCTGGATGACCGGCGCTCAGTATCCAAAGTGACGCAGGGCGTGACGACAGAGATTCTGGGCGAGATGTGGACGCCCGCCCCCTTCGGCGGCAAGATCGCCTCACCGTTCAACAACGCGCTGGTTCATCGCCTGCCGGATCAGGCCGAGGAATGGGAAGAGCGGGCGAAGGGGTGGACCCGCTTCGGTGATTGGCTGGCCGATCTTGAGTCCCGGAAGGTCTCTGTCAATGTCGGCTCCTTCCTCGGTGGTGGGACCGTACGCGAGTTCGGCATGGGCAACAGCATTGGCGAAGCCACTCCAGAAGCGATCGAGGCGATGCGCACGGCCACCGCCGAGGCGATGAAGGACGGCGCCTTCGGCGTCGCGACTGCACTTATCTACCCGCCGAACGCCTTCTCCAGCACCGAGGAGCTGATTGCGGTCATGGAGATCGTCGCGCAATATAACGGCGTCCACATCACCCACATGCGTTCGGAGGGCGACCAGATCTTCGAGGGCCTTGCAGAGACGATCGAGATTGCCAAGCGAACCGGCGTGAACACGGAGATCTATCACCTCAAGGCTGCCGGCATCCCGAACTGGCCCAAGATGCCCAAAGTGATCGAGGAGATTGACGCCGCGCGGGCGCGGGGGCTGGATATTAGTGCCGACATGTACCCCTACAAGGGCTCAGGCACTGGTCTCGCCGCGTGCCTACCCCCATGGGCCGAGGCCGATGGAAAACGCCAGGAAAACCTGCGAGATCCGGAGATGCGCTCGAAGATTCTTGAAGAGATGCGTAACCCAACCGAGCACTGGGAGAACCTGGGCGCACGGTCAGGGCCAGACAATGTCATCCTTGCCGAGTTCTCAAAACCCGAGCACAAGAAATACCAGGGCAAACGCCTCTCCGAAGTAGCGGAGGACCTGGGCCTGGACTGGCACGAGGCCATCCTGCACCTGCTCGATGTCGAGGGGCATAACATCTTCACGATGTACCTTGCCATGAGCGAGGAGAACCTGAAACTGCAGTTCGAGCAGCCATGGATCAAGTTCGGCACCGATGCTGGCGGAATCGATCCCGAGCGAGTCGCGTCCAGGGGACTGGTCCACCCACGCGCGTACGGCACCTACACGCGCATCCTTGGTCACTATGTTCGCGAGCTGGGATGGATGACACTGGAAGACGCGGTGCGGAAGGCCAGCTCGGCGGTGGCAGACCGGCTCGGGATTCGCGACCGGGGCCTCTTGCGGGACGGTATGTATGCTGATGTCATTGTCTTCAACCCGGAGACGGTCATCGACAACGCGACCTATACGGACCCGCACAAACTCTCGACCGGCATCCGTGATGTCTTCGTGAACGGCACGGCGGTGCTCCGCGACGGCACTCACACCGGTGCCCTTCCAGGCAAGCGTGTTCACGGGCCGGCTTACAAGGCATAGGCAGGTGGCTCGCGGGATCAATACTGGGGGAGAGAGCGTACCTGGGGACGGATGACCTAATCACGCAACGGGCGGCCATGGGACGTCCTCTCCAACACATCACTGGTAAGGACTTTGCAGCTCCAACGCCCCGGTGATTCAGAGGCCGGAGGCCGATGAATCCGACGCGAAGCGGTGATGGCGGAGGAGGCGTGTGAGTAGGTCAGTCGACCGCAGGTGCCGAGGCCACGGGGCCAGGGCCCTTAAGGCCACCGCGCTGCGCCCCGGGCCGGCAACAGGCGGTTACGCGGCCTTTGAGCAAATGCAGACCTTCCAGCGTGAGAACACTCGTTCCCGGTTCACCATCTATACTGGCCCTATGACAGACCACATGCCCAACCATCACACCGATACCACTGATCTCGACGCCTGGCTGGATGCCATCAATGCCCTCTCGCCGGGCAGCCGCAATGCCCGCACCTTTCCGCCGGAGCATCCTCTGGTGCATATGACTGGTCCTTCCGGGGATGTCGTGCTGCGACAGTGGCCCGCGGAGATGACCGCGGATCGAATCGGCTTCATCTCCGACGTTGTCGACGCCGCGCACGCTGCGGTCGGCGACCAGATTCCGACAATCGAGCCGGTCCCCGACGTGCCAGACCAGCGTTCGGTCCTGGTGCAGGGACACCGATATTCCCGGTCACCGTATCTCCCCGGGCGTCCGCTCGGGCGATACGGCGGATTCCGGTCGCCGGAGGGCCAGTCGATCAACGTACCCCTGCATGAATCGGCCGGCGCGCATGATCTCGTCGCGGAAGCCGCGCGGATTCTTGCCCGCGTCCATGACGCAACCGGCGAGATCGCCGCGCGCAAGGACGCTCCGGTTGCGACACTGGCATCGATGCTCACATCCGTCCGCGATGTCTGGTTCGAGCAGCGGCGCATCCTTGGTGACAAGTCGGCCGACCAACGTGATATTCGGCGCTGGCTGCGTTGCGGAAACCGGATTATCCCAACCTCTTCGGATCTCCTCCGCAACGAGGAAGCGCTCATGGCCGAGCGGTCGGTTGTCATCCACAATGACCTCTGGCCAGTCAACGTGCTGGTCGAGGGACGGGAGAGCGACCGGAAGATAACCGGCATCGTCGGCTGGTCAAGTGCCGCCGCCGGATCCCCCGTGCTGGATCTAGCCGCACTCGCAGTGCATATGCAGGGGTGGTCGGCAGCGATGACGGAAGCGATCGTGGAGTCGTATTCCGATATCCGGCCCCTCCTGCCGGAACAGCGCCGGCTCGTACCGGTGGTCGCCTCGCTGGACCTCGTCGCACGCGTCGCCGGGCTCCTGAAACTTGCCTATCTGGACGACCGGATGATCGGGCATCCGGCAATGCCGGTATTGCGTAGCGGCATGAAAACGCTGCTTAACTCGCTGGAGACACTCACGTCCATCCTCGTGCCGGATGTGGATACCAGCCGTCGCTGGCAGTACGGTCCTCGCGACCCGAACAGCCCACCCCGGCGACCAGTGACACGGACACGATCTGGCGACGCTCCCCGCCCACGGCCGGGCAGGTCAAAAGAGCGCCGTCGCGATCAGTGATGCCAGTGCAAAAAGCAGCAGTAAACCGATTCCCCATAGCGCGATAACGACAAAGGCGGAGAAGACGCTGATCATTGCGCTCCGGTCGGAGCGAGCCCGGTCGCGTCGCTCTGCCTCGGTCATGGTCCGCCGGGGTGCCTCCGCCGTCGGCATCTTCGAGCCACCGAGGCCATAGTCTCCAAACCCGCCGATATAGCGGTTCATGATCTCGCCCTGTAACGCCTCCACCCGGATACTGCGGTCGTAGATCTCCCGCTTGCGGGGGTCCGTAAGCGTACTGTAGGCGATGTTCAGCAACTTGGCGATGTCTTCCGCGGCCGCGCGCCGCTCCGGCAGGGCCCGGTCGGGATGGGCCCGGAACATCGCCTGGCGGTAGGCCCGGGTGATCTGGGCCCGGGTTGCGTCGTACGGCACATTAAGGAGATTGTAATAATTGTCTGCCGGGAAGGGATCCGCCTCAGAGGAGTTCTGTCCGTTGGAGTACGACTCGTCTGTGTAATCGCGAGATTGCTGTGACGACACATCGCGCTCCTGATAGAGACCGGAGACGACCGCCCGGCCCGCATCCGAAAGGATATTGTACCCGAGCGTTCCGCCGGTTCTGGCGTTGGCCCGGCGATCTCACTATCATTGCAACAAAGGCACCATCCTCTTTCCGGCATGGCACGCTGAACCGTAACCAGCTGGAAGCCGGCAGCAACGGCCCGGTGTCATCGTCTCGGTAATTGATAAGGAAGAAACGATATGACAATCCAGATCGTCACGGTTCCATATCGTTACGACGAGCCGAACGATGGCCTCGGCCTCGGGCCGGAAGCACTGCTCAAGGCAGGTCTCCGGCGGCGGCTGAAAGCCATTGGCATCGAGACTGCCGAGCCAGTCGAAAGCCATCTTCCTGACGAGGAGCACGTCAGCGGTCCCCTGGCGGTAAACATTGGCCGCCTCGGCGGACATACCGCGGAGCACGTCTGCCACGCCATTGGCTCGAAGGCACCCGTTCTCGTCCTCGCGGGCGACGATACGTCGGCGATCGGCGTTGTCGCCGGACTTCAGCGCGCGTACGGAGCGGGGGCCACCATCGGACTCGTCTGGCTCGACGCCCATTCCGACTTCAACACCCCGGAGACGTCATACAGCGGAATCCTCGCCGGAATGCCCGTGGCGATCATTGCCGGTCTGGCGGGACCACTCTGGCGCCAGGCAGCCCAGCTCAAGGCTCCCCTTCCGACCGACCGTATCCTGATCGCCGGTGTCCGGGAAATGGACGAGAAGGAAGAGATCCTGCTTCGCTCCACAAACGTTCGTGTGGTGAGCGCCGATGATCTGGCCAGGGATTCGGCCTTCGAGAACGCGGTTGACCGCCTGGCCAACAGTGTCGAGTACATTGCCCTGCACATCGACCTGGATCTCCTGGATCCTTCGTTGGTGCCCAGTGCGTCGACCCCCTCACCTCACGGCCTGACCATCAGGCAGGCATCGCGCATGATTAAGTACGTCCTTTCCACGGGCAAAACAGCCGTGCTGACGGTAACCAGTCTCAACCCCGGTGCGGGCGCACGAGGTGAGCGGTCCACCGAGAGTGCCCTTTCCCTCCTGGAGTCATCGCTCAGTGGATGGACATCGACCGGGGGAGACGCCAATGCCGAGTCTTGACGGAGCCGATCACCCACTTGTTTCCGCGCTGCACGAGGCGTTCGCGGCGCTTGTCGAGGACGAGTTGGTCGACATTGTCCCGAGTGATGACGATGAAGACCAGGATGCTGTCGAAGTGCAGGCCGATGACTGGACGCTTTTCGTCGCAGGATGGCCGGTGACGACCGCGTGGATTGCACTCGATGAGGAGGTGACATCTCCTGAAGCCCTCAGGACGGCACTGGAATCGATTCTGGGCCAGCGCGAGCTCCAGGCGCTTGAGACATTCGATTCCAAGCTCTCGGGAGATCTCGCGGACGCCCTCACGAGCTCCGGCGACGAGCTCTCGATTGCCCTTGCCGCACTGCTCAGGGCGGATGTCGCGGACGATTAACCTCCTCCTGAGCCGGACCGTGGCGCTGCGAGGCTTCGCTTTCGCTCCTGTCCTCAAGAATCATCGTCTTGATGTGTGAAGCGAGTCCTCCGCCGGCAAGGGTAATGAGTGCCACATACCAGGACCACGACAAGAGCAGTGCGGCCATCGCCATGGAGCCGTAGATCAGGGACTACGTTTCCCAATACAGCACCTCTGAGGCTCATCTGGGGACCGGCGTATTGCGAAACAAAGACCACAAATGCCGGGGAGTTACTTTCCACAAAGTAAAATTGATCGCCAAATTGCCTCAGAAAACTATTGATTCCCGCCCCCGATGCCATCACAGTTGATGGTGTCGGGGGCTTTCTGCTTTGCCCCATCAGTGGCCCGATAGGGCAGGGAGAACTTACATGACTGAGCGTACAGTGGAAAAGGGATACCAGGACTACAAGGACTGCCGGCAGTACCGGGGCCAAGTGTTCCGCATGTGGTACCCCCGCGGCGAGACGGTGGTCTTCGGAGTCTGGCAGCACGAGACCGACTGTGAGGAAGGCGACTGCGAGTGGAGTGAGGACATTCCAGGTTGGTCCCTCCCAATGTCACCGCCACACGTGGAGCTGGTGTTCCCGCTGCCGGCGAGTGAGGAGGCTTTGCGACGCCTGCTCGAGCAGGGTTCCGAAGTCGATGGCTTACGAGGCGCACTACGGCAGGTGACAGGGAGGTAACAGCCAAGCTCCGGTAACAGGAACCGGCCGGTGAACGAATCGGGATGGTCCTCTCTCGCTCCGGTGAGAGGGGGCCACCCTGCCCCTGGAACTGAGAGGAGATGCGGCATGGCGGAGACAACGACGGTGAGAGAAGAGGAGCTGCTGGCGGAGCTGGAGCGCAGGTTCGCAGCGGCGGAGATACCGGTAGCAGCGAGCCAGATAGTGGAGATCGCCGGAGTGTGGGCCGCGGTGATTGCAGTAGGGCTGCACCCAGTGCCAGCCCTCAAGGGACTCGACGAGATGTTTCCCGACGTCATCGCGCTCCTGAGAGCCGAAAGGCGGGAGGTGATAAAGACAGCCCCCAATCCGGCCCTGTTCGCGCGCTGGGACCCAGCAGAGCTCGAGCCGTACGGCTGGCGCGAGTCGCCGGTGGATGACGAGGGTTCGGCTATGGTGCCGTTTGAGGTCTACAACGGCCTGGAGGAGACACTCCCCTGGGTCCAAGAACAACTGTTCAGCTGGAAGTATGTCATTGAGTGGGCATCCGACGCCGGATG
>JAUJLY010000095.1 GCA_030447145.1 Thermomicrobiales bacterium | reverse complement strand
TGTAGAGGTGCCTTCGATAGTCTGGACCTGCTAAATCATCGGCGTCTACAAGTTTTTTCTGCCGTCGCCACACAGATGTGAGGTCTTCTCGGCACACGCCCCAGTAAAAAGCTCCGTCAACCTCATCGAGCGTGATATTTTCCCTGTCGGACCATGTCACTCGAGCAACGTCGAATATCGATTCGCGTCTGGGTACACTTTTCACGCGTCCACTCCTGTCCAGTGGGTGCCATCACCCCTTCTGGTTTGCTCCCGGCGCGGGGTGTTCATGTATCTTGAGGATCACCAATGATGGCTATATGTAGCCAAACCGTGTAGCAAAACTGGTGGAATTGGTGATACCAGAAAACCCAGTGGACAGCCTCAGATAGGGGTCTCCTGTAACGGTGAGGGGTAGGGAACCAAACGATAATGGGGCCGGCATAGCCGCAGTTAATCTACATCCAGGCACCTTGCCGTGATTTCCCCGATAGTTACTCCATTCCATGCTTATCAACCCAGGAAGGTATCCCGCTCTGTAATTGCTTGTTGGACACACTGGTCGTACACGGGTGAAAGGGTCAGCCATGACGGAGGCGAACGGACCGACGCGCAACGCCTTCCCCGGGAGGGACTTCCAGGTAACCGGCGCCATACCCGCAGGCCATTCCGTTGACCGCCTGCGTGGACAGCATACTGACATCGAGCGCTTCGACGTCGTTATCGTCGGCGGGGGTCAGGCAGGTCTCGCGACTGGATATCAATTGGCATGTCGAGGTATCAGGTTCGTGATCGTCGATGCTCATCCACGCGTGGGCGATACATGGGGGAACCGCTGGGATTCACTAAAGCTCTTCACCCCGGCGCGTTATGTGGGTCTACCGGGCATGCCGTTTCCCGCACCACCGCATTCTTTCCCGTCTGCCGCCGAGGTGGCCTCCTACCTTGAACCCTACGCCCGCGAGATGAAGCTGCCGGTACGGTCGGAGATTCGTGTTGACCGAGTAACACCGTTGGGTGGCGAGGCTAAGACCGGCTTCCTCATTTACACCAGCAGCGGGTTACTTAAGGCCGATCAGATGGTCATTGCGACCGGCGGGTATCAAAAGCCAAACATTCCATTGTTTGCCGAGGACCTTTCGCCGAACATTCTGCAGCTTCACTCTAGCGAGTACCGAAACCCGTCCCAGTTGAGGGAAGGCCCTGTTCTCGTCGTAGGAGCAAGCACCTCGGGTGCAGAGATCGCGCTGGAAGCCGCGCGGGAGCATCGAACGCTGCTGAGCGGACGTCATCCTGGACCGATCCCCTTCCGCATCGACGGTCCCCTCGCCCGCTTGACGTTTCCACTTGTCTGGTTCATGTGGAACCATGCATTCGCGATGACGAATCCGCTCGGCAGAAGGACCCGGTCCTATGTGCGCCACCGTGGTGGTCCCCTCTTCAGAATCAAGCTGGCGGATCTCGAGGCTGCCAATGTCGATCGTGTCACGCTGCGAACGATCGGCGCCCAGGCAGGGAAGCCAGCGGTCGAGGATGGCCGGGTGCTGGATGTCACCAACGTGATCTGGTGTACCGGATTTCGCGGCGACTACGGCTAGATTGATGGACTGCCGATAGGGGACGACGGCTATCCAGTTGAAAACCTGGGGACAGTGTCGGAACTTTCCGGGCTCCATTTCGTCGGTCTCAAGTTCCAGCGGTCCATAGGCTCGATGCTCATCGGTAGGGTAGGCAGGGATGCGGCCTATATCGCCGATCGCATTGCTGCCGCACAACGAGAACACGATGCTGGAGAGGGCTAGGGTCGGCCTGCTCGTTCGGTGTCGGGCTGTCTCGCACCCGGCCGCGCGACGCGGCTCCTGGATATCTTCGGTAGCCATCGTCGTACCCACCAAAGATGCGGGTGTCTCTATCTAACATTAAGGCTGGTAAGATGGATGCGGGTCCTGACTCCACAACGTCCGTGTTCATCGCCAGCCATCCCCTGGCGATGTAGGAGGTCAGCATGTCGGTCGCCTACTTTTCGGACACCCCGAACGTCACGCGCGAACAGGTCGAGCGGGTCAGTGGCTTTGTCAACGAGCAGCTCGGTGGGTCTCCGCCGGAGGGGTCCCTCGTCCATGCCGACGGGCCGACCGACGACGGCGGGTGGTGGTCCTGCGAACTCTTCGAGCCGGAAGCACATTTCACCGGGTGAAACGAGGGCATCCTCACGCCTGCCTTCGCCCAGGCTGGGATTGGCCCGCCCAGGTTACGCCGGTTGCAGGTCTCCTGGGACAGCACGCAACTGCCGAGCTAGTCGCCGCACTACGCGCGTGAACCGACGACGCGGCTCTCGACACTTTCGAGAGCCGCGTTTTCGTGTTTCTCACGTCCATGTGAGGATGGGCCGTACTGTACTGGATGGACCTCTTGTTATCCTGCAGGTGTCCCCGCGACGGGCGTTCCCATCGGCTCAGGGGTAAGACGCGTGGCTGCGGCCACTGTGGGCCCAGCTTCGCCCGTGCCCGTGCCGTCGGGATCAACCACCTCACTGGTGTACGAGACAGTGAAGGCATCCCCCGAGGCATCCACCTCTGCTGAGGCGCGGAGCACGAATGTTCCCGCCGGGGCACCTGTCTCGTCCACCCCCGTCGAGGTGACGGTCACGATTGCCGTTCGCTCGCCGGTGGGCTCCCAAACGCCCAGTGCCGTTAACCCCGCCGCATTCACGGAGATGTATCCTCCATCGGCTGATATGCGGACCACGTCTGGCGCGTTGGCGGGATCCTCTGCATTCGCATCGAACAACCATGTTCCGACGAATGGATGCTGGTTTGTGGCAACTGGCGAGGCATCCTGGGCTGTCGTGGCGGCGAACCCCAAAACGAGGGCGAGGACGGCGACGATCGGGATGAGCACCTTGCGCATGGTAATTCTCCTGGCATTAGAACGTGAATCTCGGGCAGCTTACATCGCTGCCTGGTACAGATGATCCCCCTCACGGCACCGGGCCATACGGATCGTGGAATCCCATTTGTTGCCTGAATCAAGCCTGTCATTGTCGAGGTATACGCAAAGGGTATGCCGAAAGGAATCAACGGAGCGCAGCAGCCTTGTGTCCGGAGAGGCCCTCAAGCATGTTCACCGCCGCACATCGATGCCGGGTCATAGTGGGAATCGTAATCGCGGCGCCATTCCCTATTCTAAAAATGCGGACATCCTGACATCTGCGGAGGGGGCGACAAACGCCGGAAGGGGCAACCGACCGAACTATAATTACAAACCCTTCGGCACCGTGCTTTGCGGTGCCGACAATTCGACTGATTCGCTCGGGAGCACTTTCACCCTGTGATAACCACGACCACGTTTCCTCAACGTACTCGATCATTGGCCGCGGACGCGCCTGTCGACCTCCACCTACACACTTTCGTCAGCGACGGGATCTGGCATCCGCGTGACTTGATTGATCGACTTGAAACGGATGGTATCAGCGTGGCGGCCGTATGCGACCACGACAACCAGCGCTCAGTCGTCGAGGCGATCGAATACGGGCAGCGGCGTAATGTGCTGATCATTCCCGGGATCGAATGCACGGTCCGGTGGGCGGACCGTCAATGGCACCTGCTTGTGTATGGTATCCGGCCAGATGACGATCGACCGGAAGCGAGGGCCTTTCTTGATCTCGTGGTTCGGCAGGACGAGATTTTTCAGGAGTTGGCGAAAGATGCCCGCTGGCGGGTGGAAAGGTCAGGGCGTCCCATCCCGACCGTCAACTCACTGGAACGCCACGGCCCGCTCATGCCGGTCCACGTGCTCCGGGCGATGATTGCCGACAAGCACGTGCCGCGACTGAAGGAGGCTGCTGAGTTGCTGGTCAAGCTGGGGGGCAATTTCACGACGGACACGCCTCTTGCTGAGGTGGTTGCGGCTGCACACGAGGGTGGCGGCATCTGCATCGTGGCTCATCCCGGACGTGCGGATCTCGGTCCCGCGCTGACGGAAGAGATGCTGGACCAGATACTGGCTGAGGTGCCGGTTGACGGAATCGAGTGCCACTACCGCACCTACACCGACAAGGAGACCACTTTCTACCGGGGTCTCGCCGAGACGCGAGGCCTGCTGATCGGGACAGGATCGGATTCCCACGGACCCGGCGTGCCGGTCGATCCCCGGCCTTTCCATGCATCCTGGTCGGCTGATCTCCTTGCACGGTTCGGACTCCAAGTGGACGCGCCAGAGGGACCAGTGTGGGAACCCGGCATGGACCCGAACGCCGTGCCGGAACCGGAGCCAGAGCCGGCGCAGGAAGAGGTTCCGGCACAGGGCTGAATCGAGGCCGGAGTCTCACTTATTCCCTGTGAGAGCCCTGTTCTGCAGGCAAGACACCGTGTTGCCGGGGTAGCGCATCACACAGAGTGTGATCCTGGTGCATCAAAAGCCGAGAACGCTGCCCTCGACGCGTGCATCGGTGCCACCGATGAGAATGCCGGTATCCGGGTTTCGGGCAATGATCTGTGCCGCGCCGCCACTGCCCCAGGTATCCTGGAGACGAACAGTGTGTCCTCGCTCTTCCAGCGCGGAGATGACTTCGTCCGGCAGGCGATTCTCAACTCGAAGCTCGAAGGGATTGTCCATGACACTCGGGTCAGTCCCTGGCCAGCTCGTCCAGCGTGGCTGCTCGATTGTCTCCTGGACGTCCATATCACCATCGACCATACCGGCGATGAGTTGGAGATTCCATTGTGGTTGCCCATCGCCTCCCGGCGTGCCGCCAACAAGCAGTGGTCTGCCGGAGCCGTCCGCGATAAGGAAGCAGTTGAGCGTGTGCATCGTTTTCTTGCCGGGCGCAAAGATGTTCGGGTGCCCCTCGACGAGTGAGAAGCCCCGACCGACCCGGTTGTTCATCAATACCCCTGTATCGCCTGCCACCACGCCGGAGCCGAACGAGCTGGAGACGGACTGGATCAGTGAAACCATGCGGCCTTCACCGTCGATGACGCAGAGGTAGGTCGTGTCGCCGTCGTGCATCTCACCGTGGAGCACATCCGTCGCTGCCTGTGCCGAATCGATTAGGCCAAAGCGTTCTTTCGCCCATTCCTTGCTCAGCAACTGGTCGACTGGTGCCCGGTGGAAGTCAGGGTCGGCGAGATGGCCGAGCCGGTCGGCGTGGGACAGTTTCTTCGCCTCGACGAGCGTATGGATGGCGTCTGCGGACTGCAGATCGCCCACTTCGGCGTTCTCGACGATGTTCAATGCCTCGAGCAAGATCAACCCTTGAGACGGAAGACGGGTTTGATAAACGGTATGGTCGCGATAGGTTGTGGCGTAGGGAGCGTCGATGACCGTCCTGAAGTCCGCGAAGTCTTCGACTGATAAGCAGCCGCCCGCATGCTGTAGGTAGCGAATCATGCGTTCCGCCAGGTCACCCTGATAGAAAGACTCGGTCCCTTGGCGACCAAGCTGCTCCAGCGTTTCCGCGAGGTCAGTTTGGACCAGTCGGTCCGCGGCCGATGGAGTCGGTCCGTTTGCCAGAAAAATAGCCGCCGCCGCCTCGTCGCGAGCAAGTAGGTCAGCGTGTGTGGCGATCGCTTCGGCTCCAAGTGGCTGGAGCGGAAACCCATTGCGGGCCAGTTGGACGGCCGGCTCCGTAACCCGAGCGAAGGTCATGGTGCCATAGTGCTCGAGGAGTTTGAAATAGGCGTCGACCATGCCGGGTACGGCGATCGAGTGGGCCCCGGTATAGGGCATATGGTCACCGCCGATCTCTCGCATAAGGTCGAGCGAGGCTCCCCGAGCGGACTTGCCGCTGGCCTGGACGGCAATGGGTTCGGCACCCACGCTCAGGACGGCAAAGAGCTCACCTCCGAGGCCGCACATCTCCGGCATGACAACAGCCGCGGCCAGGCCGGCGGCGACTGACGCATCGACAGCATTGCCCCCCTGGCGGAGCACGGCCAGTCCCGTCTCGACTACGAACGGGTGAGCAGCGGCAACCATTCCCAGTTCGGCGTAGCAGGGGTAAGGGCGCCTGCGTGCGTAGTTTCGGGAGGACGATGAGGTCGGGAATCCGAGCATGACGGGAACCCCTTGGTGGGAAGATTAGCCGAACAGGCCGGTGACGGTGTCGCGAAAGCCTTGACTCGCCACCGTCGACCAGAGGAAAAAGCCGATCACAAGAGCGATCAAGATAGCAGCAAGAAGCCCAAGGACAAACCCTCGACGGCTTTCTGGCGGTGTGCGTTCGTATGCTCCGACGCCTCGCGGCTCTTCCCACCCCGTGGCAGCATTGTCAGAGGACGCTTCGGGCAACGAGGTCCAGGGTCGGAACTCCTGTGTTGTGTGAGCTCCCGTCGCCTCAATCCCTTCGGGCGCCTGCTGCCTTGCATCCCCGCTTCTGGGGGTGAAGGTTGTCGTGGTCTGCCCGTTATCGTCTGCGCTCACGCTTCCAGCGCTACTCAAGCTTGCGCCGCACTCTGCGCAGAAGAGGCTGAGCGCGCTATTGCGGGTGCCGCATTCGGGACAAATCCGCGCTCCGGAGGTGGTGTTCAAGCTCATGGAGTGCTGCTCCGGCTGCGTCAGTTTGTCTCGCTGAGGAAGTGCGTGTCGACGGCGAAGGCATCCGCGATGCCCAGGCGTTCCATCACCACCAGGCTGATTGCGTCGACATAGGAGAGTCCCCGCTCACTATGCGAGCCGATCACCAGGGCACGAGCGCGCTGCTCGTCTTGCTCATCGGCGTGATAGACAGCAAGCCGATGGTCACGCAACCATTGCCGGGCGACTCCAGCACCTGCCCCTTCGGCAAGCAGGCTCACCGTTTCCGCCACCACATGGTTGGTGGTGAAGAGTTTGTACCCCTGCGCAAGGAGATCGTTGTAGGCGGCAACGGCTGCCTCATGCGTCGCATCATTGCGATCGACCAGCGCAACGATCGCCGAAGAGTCGACGAATGCCACGAGATCGACAGCATCATCCTTATTTGTGTCCGTGGCGACGAGTTCGTCGGCGACCGAGGATGAGGAGGTACCCATGTGATGACTCCCGATTTGCGTTTCCGCTCTATCGCTGCCGGAATCCCGCTGCCCGGTATGCCAATTTGCCACTGCTGATGTTCGATCCGCGCCCTGCTCCGATGCCGATCACATCGTCGAGCGGTCGCGAGCGGGAGGCGGGTTTGAGTCGTCTGGTGAAACGATCCTCTTTCCGACCACTGTCGGCGAAAGCATCCACAGCCGATCGTTCGATGAACCACTGGCCTCCCACGCGGTGGCCAGGAAGACGCCCTTCCCGAAGGTAGCGGCGCACCTGCTCGGTGGAGCGTTTCAACAGGCGGGAGGCGTCCGCCACGCTGACGAGATCCCTGTCGGAACTGCTGCGATCCATAATCGGGCACCTGTCGAGTGAGGCAGAGACTTGCCAGGAGAGTCTATCTGCCGGGAACGCACTGTCTTACCAGCATCGGGATGATGCTGACCGCGGCGCATGCGTCGTGTGCAACAACATGGTAGCCAGTTTTTGCTCCTTGGGGCAAGGGGCCGGTCCTGACCGATTCGCCTCGCCGTTGGATTACCATGCTTCCAACGGACTCGCCGGGGGACAGACGGAGAAGACGAGAATCATGGTGCATCGTAAGGAACACATAGGTCGGCGTATTCCGGAGGAGGCTGCCGATGGGACCTACCTGATTGATCTTGGGTTCCAGGGCGTGCCGGGTGCAATCGGATCGTTCTTGCTGATGGGTGACCACGATCTTGCGCTGGTCGAATCCGGCCCGTCTACCACTGTTGGGAACCTGGCCCAGGGAGTAAGGGACGCAGGATTTGATCTCTCGGACGTGTCGAGAATCATCGTCACACACATCCATCTCGATCACGCAGGTGCCGCTGGCCTCCTCATGAAGGAGTATCCCGGCATCAGGCTTTCGGTACACCCCAGTGGAGCGCCGTACCTTATCGATCCCGAGCGCCTGCTCAAGAGTGCGACGCGCATCTTCGGGGATCGCATGGATCGGTTGTGGGGCGATGTCGCTGGTGTGGATGCCGGCCGTGTCGATCCCATGGTGGATGGGGATGTCCTGAACGTGGCGGGACGGCAGGTGCTGGTGAAGGCGGCACCCGGTCATGCTGGCTCGCACGTTGTCCTGCTGGATCAGTCTACCGGAGTCCTGTTCACGGGTGATGCCGCCGGAGCACGCCTGAAGGGAACCCAATACGTCTGCCCGACCCTGGTCCCACCGGAACTCGATGTGGCGCTTTGGGCGGAGACAGTAGAGACGATGCAGGGGCTCGGTGCGTCGAAACTGGCCCTTACGCATTGCGGGGTGTTCGAGGATGTGGATCGGCACCTGGGCGATGTGATACCGAACATCGAGGAGCAGGTCGCGATCGGCGAGCAGGTGATGACCTCACCCAATGACGAGGAGAGGATCATTCAATTCCTGACGGTCCAGGAGCGTGAGGAGTACGCTCGCGAAGGAGAGAACGTCGACAAGGTAGACGGCCACATGCGAGCCATGGGACTGGCAATGCCACCCTATATCGCCGTACAGGGCCTGAAGCGGCTCTTCACGAAGGCTGGCAGGTTCGACCAGGCATGATCTGACTTTGCAATCTTGCGCTGGTTGATAAAGGCTTTGATCTACCACGCGAAACGGTCCCGATCCAACCTGGATCGGGACCGTTTTCTTACGCGGATTCTTCTTCCGTTGGCTCGGCGGTATCCGTC
>JAUJLY010000094.1 GCA_030447145.1 Thermomicrobiales bacterium | reverse complement strand
AATGAGCCGTGGTTAAAAAGTCTGTCCCCGCGGATCGTTTACCCGGTTTTGCACATCCTGAGCGATGAGGCCTGGGCGGTCGCGATGACCAGGTACCGGAATGGCGCCCGCGATGCCGGCATCGTTCTAGGCTGTAATCTGGCAATCCTGCTCGCCTGGGTACCTGCCGTCGCGTGTGGTCATATGCTCGGCGGGACGATTGGCAATCCCGCGGCACTCGGTCTCGATTTTGCCTTCACCGCCGTCTTTGGGGCGATGCTCGTTGGCGGCTACCGCAGCCGGTTCGACCTTGCGCCGTGGGGTGCCTCCGGGATGGTGGCCTGGATTGTTTGGTGGCTTCTGCCGGGAACCTGGTACGTCATCGCGGGGGGACTCGCAGGGTTCCTTGTTGCCCTGCTCCGGGCCGATCAGCGTCCACACCACGAAGCGCTGGATGCTGGCGGGGCCATGCCATGACGGTGCATTCCTCTGCCCTGCTCACGATCCTGCTGATGGCGGCCGTGACCTACGCGCTGCGGGCGGGCGGGTACTGGATGATGGGCCGGGTGACACTCTCGCCTCGGATGGAGGCCGGGCTGGCCTATTTGCCCGGCGCTGTGATTACGGCGTTGGTAGTGCCATCGGCAATCGATGCGGGCGCGCCCGGTATCGTGGGACTGATGGCGGTGGCGATCATTATGCGGCGTTGGAGGAATCTTTTCCTGGCGTTGGTGGTAGGTATCGGGACGGTGTGGTTGCTGCGACAGGCAATATGATCAACGTGGAAGCTGGGAGCAATGTCGGAATACCAGACCAGGACGGATGTGCTCGCGACGATCGAACAGGTGTGGTCGGAGTACCGGCTGAGGCTTGCGGAGTTGTCTTCGGAGGAGCTTGAGGGCCCGATCGACGCTGCGGGTTGGACCGTGAAGGATCACATCACCCATGTGACGGCATGGGAGGCATCCGTGACCGCTGGCCTCAACCGGAGTCCAATGCACGAGGCAATGCGAATCTCCACATCAGATTTGAATCAGCACATCGATGAGTTGAACGAACGGATCCGCGAAGCGCATGCAGGCGAGTCGGTGCAGGAAGCCCTGGATGCCTCCGCCCGGGGGCACCGAGAGCTGATCCTGGCAATCGAAGCGGTGCCGGAAGACGTCTTGTCTATGCCAGCCGGTGACTACATGCCGGTCCGCAATCCGGATTCCGCCAGGCAACTGGTCCATAACCGAATTCTCGGTGCCTCCGCGGTGCATTATGCGATGCATTTGGAAGCTATCCGAAAGATCGTGTCGGGATAGAGACGCGCGTCGCAGTATCAACGTGTATGGAGCCTGCCGGAAACGCATACGGGTTGGCCCGCGGTTGTTGACCATCCGCTCCTTCACCATCGATGCCGGATACGATTGGAGCATCGATGTTCGATGGTGTGGTGCGCTCGTGACGACGGCACCTTCCTCGCACGGAGCCGGGCGCCGACTTTCGTCCGCTCTCTGGTCCCGCCATGGCGCACGTTGGTTCCCTCAGTGCGTATAGGTGGGAGAGCCCCTCCTGTCCCACTCACCCATGAGGACGACAGATTTCGGGGAGGCCGCGATCCGGCCTCCCCGCTCCGTCTGCTCAACCCGATCTCTGCTCGTCGTTCCATATGAGCATGATCATCTTGGGCACCACCTGGTCCCCAATTGTGGTTGCTCGGCGGCCAGGTAGTAGTCAACTATGCATGCGAGCCACGGACTCCGGTTGCATGGATACCGAAATCGCCGGATGCGTCAATGAGTCCGCCGGGATAGCGCGACTACTCCGTATGAATCCCGGGCTTTCACTGCTACGGCTGTCGTTTGGCCCAGATTGAATCGGGGAAGCGTTCCCGAATCTCTTCCCAGACAGCCTTCGCGCTCGCAGACTGATGCCCATCCCGAAAGTACTCGGCCATGCCACGCCAGTAGATCGCCTCGGCTGTCAGGGACCCCTCCGGATGCCGTGCCTCGACGTCCCTGAGCCGGGAGATTGACGTCTCGTAATCCTGCCACCGCATGGCCGTCACCGCCTCGCCAATGTCCATGACGTCCAGGAACTCGGCTGCCGGAAGGTAGTTGATGGAGGAGTACCGAACCTTCCCACTACGGTCGGCAAAGAGAACTGTCGGCGTCCAGAAAATCTGCCACTCGCGGGTGATTGCTCGATCCATGAACAGATGCATCCGAACCGGGATAAAGCGTTCGGCGATTTGCTCGCGCACGGTGGGATCAGCCAAAGTTTCTTCCTCGAGCCGGACGCATCCCCCGCAGTTGTCCTGGTAGACGTCGATAATGATTGGCTTCCGGGACGTCCGGGCTTGCCTCGTTGCGTCGGTCCAGTCCGTGAGCCAGGTAATGCGAGTTGTGGTGTCGGTCATGGGGCTATCCTTCGCAAGAAACCATCGCTGCTCTGGGTATTATGCCGGAGGACGCCGAAACCGAAGCCCGGATGACGGCGTTTGTATCAGAAAGGATGCGTGTCCAGCGGCGTAATACTCTACTGGCCGCGCGAACGTACGCTGTACACTTGGTCCTGCATCATCCTGGCTCGTCCCTTCTGGAGAACTTTTCGCTCATGACTCACGGTTTCCTCGAAACACGACTCTCGCGGCGCGCACTCGCCCTGACCGGTGCAGCGCTTGCTGGCGCAGGCGCATTCCGTATTACCCCAATATTTGCCGCGCAGGATCAGGATCAGGAGATTGTTCCGGCGGATCTGCCCCTGAAGGATGTCTATACCTTTCTCGTGGCCGGACTCGACACGCGTACGGTTGAGGAGCCGGAGAACACCGACGTGATGATGGTGTCACGGGTGGACCTCGCGGCTGGCACCGTTCGCACGATGTCGTTCCCGCGAGATCTCCTTGTGGAGATCCCCGGCGTCGGGTATGACAAGATCAACCGCGCCTACGACTACGGCTCCAAGGCAAACAATCACGACTGGAATGCCGGCGTGGCGCTGATGGTCGAAACATTCGAGCATAACTTCGGGCTTGAGATCGATGCCGTCGCGACCACCAACTTCCAGGGTCTGCCCGCGGTGGTCGATGCTCTCGGTGGCATCCGTGTCGAGAATCCCTACGATGTCTACGATGCGGAATATCCAACGGCCGATTACGGCACCAAGGAGATCTTTTACCCGGCCGGGCCGCTGGAGCTGAACGGTGAGCAGGCACTTGAGTTCGGCCGCACGCGGCACCAGGACGGGGATGATGGCCGAGTCATGCGCCAGCAGCTCATCCTGACGGCGCTTCTCGAGAAGGCGCAGGATCCCTCGATCATCATGAACCTGCCAGAGCTGGTTGAAGCCGCACGCGACGCGGTGAAGACGAACATCCCCAGGGATGTGCAGGTGCAGCTGATCGCTGCCGTGCCGGGCATTGACGTCGCTAATGTCTACTGGGGTGTCATGACGCAGTATCTCTGGGTCGACACAACTGCCTCCGGGATGTGGGTCTACCAGGGTGATTGGTCCACCCTTCCCGGATACGTCCAGACCTGGCTCTCAGGGCAGTAAAACCCCGTCCAGATGGGCCGAACGCGTACAATGGGTGTCGCCGGACCTCCCCGGCGACACCCGTTTTGTGTATGAGAGATGAGCGCCATGGTTCAGGGAGCAGTAGACGATCGATCCATTCCAATGACGCCGGGCGGACGCATCAGTGCGCCCGAGTATGCGAGCGCGGAGGGAATGAACCCGGTCGACTATCTGCGGCAGCGGGGATATATCCATGACATCGTCGATGAAGAGGGCCTCAAGGCGGAGTTCGAGAAGGGCCCGCTGACCTACTACATCGGCTTTGATCCAACCGGCCCATCGCTGCACGCGGGGCATATGGCGACCATCATGCTGCTCGCGACGCTCCAGCGCTTCGGACACCGCCCGATCGCACTGGCCGGTGGCGGTACCGCAATGGTGGGCGATCCCACTGGACGGACTTCGGCCCGCGAGATCATCCGCATCGAGGATCTGGAAGAGAATGTCGCCGGTATCACCGTCCAGCTCGCACGCTACCTCGATTTCGAGGGCGGCAGGTTTGACGGGAATCCGGCTGCCTTGTTGCTGGACAATGCCGACTGGCTGCTGAAGCTGGAGTACATTCCGTTCCTCCGGGATATCGGACGGCATTTCTCCGTCAATGAGATGCTCGCGACGGAAACCTATAGAAACAGGCTGGAGGAAGGCGGGCTCAATTTCGTTGAGTTCAACTACCGGCTGGTACAAGGGTATGACTACCTGCACCTCTACCGGTCCGAGAACTGCCGGCTGCAACTGGGCGGATCCGACCAGTGGTCGAACATTCTCGGCGGTGTCGACCTCATCCGCCGAGCGGACGGCGGCAAGGTCTACGCGATCGTCTCACCGCTGATCACGACGCAGACTGGTGAGAAAATGGGAAAGACTGGTAAGGGCCTTCGCGTCTGGCTCAACCCGCAGATGTTCCCCCCATACGATTACTACCAGTACTGGGTGAACACCGACGACGCGATGGTGGAGACGTACCTCAAGCGCTTTACCTTCATCCGGAACGAGGAGATCGAGGAGTTGACGTCGGTTCAGGGCGAGGCGCTACGTGGGGCCAAGCGCGTCCTCGCTTTCGAGGCGACCGCGATGGCGCATGGGGTCGAGGAGGCTGAAAAGGCCGAGTCGGCGACCAGGTCGCTCTTCTCCGGGGGGACACTACCATCGGCTGGTGATACGGATCTTCCGACCACGCAGATTGCGCGTACGGAGGTCGACGGTGAGTTGACCCTGGCCGACGCATTCGTCCGGGCGGACCTCGCCAAGGGGCGAGGAGAGGCTCGCCGGCTGGCCCAACAGGGTGGGCTCTCGGTCGACGATGAGAAGGTTTCGGATGTCAATGTCCTGTTTGGCGACATCCTGGGTGACCGCAACGCGGTTCTTCTGCGCGCCGGGAAGAAGCGCTTCAAACGCGTGGCGATTGTGTAGCACCGACATCTCTCGGGAGCTCCGGAGTTCAGTGCCAGGGGCTTGGGTGTCCAATTGTTCACGGGGACGAGAACCTGCGCCCACAGTCCTCCGGTGCGTCCAGGGGATGGGCGTGGCGATTGACCAGTTCCCGCCGCGCCTGCACCGTGGGAGTGGTCATGAGCCTTGGCCACGCTCCCATCGATGGCCACGCGCGGGCACAGACCGACCCACCGGCCGCTGACTCGAATTCATCCCCTGATCCGCATAGTGCCGTAGAATAGAGGCGTATGTTGCGGTTTTGTCAGATCTACCTCGCTGTCGCGAGTTCGAGATCGCTGCGGGGCGATCGATGAGCACTCGTCGGGAGAGGCGAATGCTCACGAGTTCGCTGGCTCCGGTCCCGGTCAGAAAGGGTTCCCCATCCATGAGTACTCCGGTGAAAGGCAAAGCCGATCCGTTTGGCGCGCGTGCCAGCTTGAGCACGCAGCGCGGGACGACCGTTGGTTATTACAAGCTCCAGCAACTTGTCGACGATGGCGTTCTCGATAATCTCGACCGCCTACCGTTTACCGTTCGCATTCTGCTTGAGAACGTACTGCGCAACGCGGGTGGAGAGTTCACCGACGAGTCACATGTGCAGGAGCTGGCGAAGTGGCAGCCAACGGCAGGATCCGCGCATGAGGACTTCGAGCTGCCGTTTCTCCCGGCACGGGTGGTGTTGCAGGACTTCACCGGCGTGCCGTGCGTGGTTGACCTGGCGTCGATGCGCTCGGCCATGGATCGGCTCGGCGGTAATGTGCGAAAGATCAACCCACTGGTGCCAGTCGATCTCGTGATCGATCACTCCGTCCAGGTCGACAAGTTCGGAACCAGCCTCGCGTTTGCCCGCAACGTCGATATGGAATACCAGCGGAACCACGAGCGGTATGCGCTCCTGCGGTGGGGCCAGAATGCCTTCCAGAACTTCAGGGTCGTCCCGCCGGGCACCGGGATCGTTCACCAGGTGAACCTTGAGTACCTTGCGTCGGTCGTAGCGACGAAACAGGTCGATGGTGATGTCGTCGCAATGCCCGACACTCTTGTCGGCACCGATAGCCACACGACGATGATCAATGGACTGGGTGTCCTCGGTTGGGGCGTGGGTGGTATCGAGGCCGAGGCGGTGCTGCTCGGCCAGCCACTTTACCAGCTTTCGCCGGAGGTGGTCGGGTTCAAGTTCGTGGGAGAGATGCAGCCGGGAACCACAGCCACTGATCTCGTGCTTACCGTGACGGAGAAGCTCCGGAGTCACGGCGTTGTTGGTCGCTTCGTCGAGTACTGCGGCACAGGCCTGAGCAGCTTGAGCCTGGCCGACCGCGCGACGATCGCGAATATGGCGCCAGAATATGGCGCAACGGCGGGTCTCTTCCCGGTTGATGACGAGACGCTGAATTACCTGCGACTCACGGGGCGCGATGAAGACTTGGTGGACCTGGTCGAGCGCTATTCCAAGGCGCAGGGCCTCTTCCGCACCGACGAGACACCGGACCCGGAATTCAACGAGATGCTTGAGCTGGATCTGAGCACTGTGGAGCCCTCACTGGCTGGTCCACGGCGGCCGCAGGACCGGGTAGCGCTGCGTGATGTGCAGATGACTTTCCGCGATGCGTTTACCGATCGCATCATGAACGGGAAGCACGAGGATCAGGATGGATACGACGAGCAATCCGCTGAGTCCTTTCCCGCGAGCGACCCGCCGGCCGCGATGGCAGGTCACTCGCACTCCGCTCCAATCCCCGAAGAGCAATCGGTCGCGGAGCACAAGGCCGCACCGCCACCGGTGACGCTGACGCGCCTGGGCGAGGTGGATATCGAGATGGATGGCGTCGATGTGCCGATGCATCATGGCGCTGTCGCCATTGCGGCGATTACCTCGTGCACCAACACGTCCAATCCCTCCGTGATGATCGGCGCGGGTTTGCTGGCGAAGAAGGCGGTCGAGCGCGGTCTCGATGTCCAGCGATATGTAAAGACCAGCCTCGCTCCAGGTTCCCAGGTGGTGACGCGGTATCTGGAACAGGCCGGGCTCATTCCCTACCTGAGCTCCCTGGGATTCCAGACTGTCGGATATGGCTGCACCACATGTATCGGGAACTCCGGGCCGCTTCCGGAGCCCGTTGCCAATATCGTCGAGGAGAAGGACCTGGTTGTCGCGTCCGTCCTCTCCGGCAACCGGAACTTCGAGGGACGTATTCACCCGCAGGTGCGGGCGTCGTTCCTGGCGTCGCCACCGCTTGTTGTGGCGTACGCACTCGCTGGTACCGTCGATATCAACCTGGCGGACGATCCACTCGGACATGATCCAAACGGTGATGCCGTCTACCTCAAGGATGTCTGGCCGACAGAAGAAGAAGTCAATGAAGCGATGGCATCTGCGGTGAAGCCGGAAATGTTCCGTGAGGAATACAGCACCGTCTTCTCCGGCGACGAGCGCTGGCAAACACTGCCGGTGCCCGAGGGTGACCTCTACGAGTGGGACGAGGACTCGACCTACGTCCAGGAGCCGAGCTTTTTCCAGGATCTCTCGCCGGAGCCCCAACCGGTCCCGGACCTCAAGGACGCTCGTGTACTCGTCATGGTTGGTGATTCCGTTACGACGGACCATATCTCCCCGGCCGGCTCCATCCCCCGGACGAGCCCGGCGGGGCAGTACCTGCAGGAGCATAACGTCAAGCCATTCGAGTTCAACTCCTACGGCTCCCGGCGCGGCAATCATGAAGTGATGATTCGCGGGACCTTCGCGAATATTCGTCTACGCAACCTGTTGACTCCCGGCAAGGAGGGCAACTGGACCAGGCACCTTCCGGACGGCGAGGTGATGACGATCTACGATGCGTCGCAGAAGTATCAGGAAGAAGGCACGCCGCTGATCGTGATCGCCGGTAAGGAGTATGGAACTGGTTCCTCGCGCGACTGGGCAGCGAAGGGGACCCTGCTGCTTGGCGCGAGTGCGGTGATTGCCGAGAGCTTCGAGCGCATCCATCGTTCTAACCTCGTTGGTATGGGCGTACTGCCATTGCAGTTCAAGAACGGCGAGAATGCGCAGTCGGTCGGGATCACGGGTGAGGAAACCTTCACCATCGAGAATCTGGACGCCCAGTTGACCCCGAAAGCGACACTCACGGTGACCGCGACGCGTCCCGATGGCTCCTCATTTACCTTCGATACTATCGCCCGGGTCGACAGCAGGGTAGATGTCCGTTACCTCCGCAATGGCGGCATTCTGCCTGCGGTGCTGCGTAGCCTGCTGCAGGCCTAAGGCAGACGGCCGACGCGGCCCAGGACATTTAGCGGGGATCGGCAAAACCGGTCCCCGTTGACGTGAGAGGGAGTTGCCGGGGGTCGGGTTACAGGATCGTGGGAAGAGGGAATGACCATCGTGGAGCATCGTCGGATCGAGATAGCTGCGTTGATCGGAAGCACGCGCCGGCAGTCATTCAATCGTGGACTGCTGCGGACGGCAATGTTGCTGCAACCCGAGGACGTGCGCCTGATTGAGGTTTCCGTCAATACGCTGCCGTTCTATAATCCCGACCATGCTACTGCTGATGATCTGCCACTCGTCCAGGATTTTCGACAGGCGCTGCGCCGGGCGGACGCGGTGCTGATCTGTACCCCCGAATACAGTTATTCAGTACCTGGCATATTGAAAAATGCGATGGATTGGGCCTCGGTGCCCACCGGGCGCTCCGTTCTTCGTGGCAAGCCAATCGGGTTGGCAGGCG